>JAHHJO010000566.1:0-3891 GCA_018680275.1 Bacteroidia bacterium | reverse complement strand
GCCCAGTGTCGTATCCTTCCGTGGTTTAATACTGCTTATGGGATCCATCAAAAACCCGATTTGATTTGGTTTCATATTATACTTCTATCCGGTTATTTGAATCAAGGTTTCATCATTTATGAGTCAGAACTTCAAATCCCTGCCAATCTTCCGGTGGTGGATTTTCAATATATTTTTCGCACCTGTTCTTAAAGATTGAGAAGACCGGATCATATGGATCCTGAATCGACGCGCTCTTAAAAACATGTAGCGCTTCTTTAAAATTCAAGGAAAAATATGCTTCCATCCCCATTTCCAATTTCTCTCTGGTTGCTTCTTTCAAGGCTCTTCTTTCATCGATTTCAGCATTGATTATTTCATATGACTTAACGGCCATTCCTTTGCCTTTTACGGCTACATAATCAACCATTCTTGTAGAAAATTCACCTGTTTCCTTTATGGCCTCATAGCTTTGCTCACCAATCAGAAATTGAGAGTGGTATACCTTGGTCAGTTGTTCAATCCTTGCTGCCAGGTTTACAGTATCACCCAGCACTGTACATTGCATCCTTTCTTTTCCCCCCATTGTACCCAAAACCAGGGGTCCGGAGTTGACACCTATACCCATACTTAATACCCGATGGTTGGTTTTCCCTGAACCACTATTAAATTCCCATAAAGCTTCACTCATTTTTACGCCTGCCCTGATTGCCTGTACGGGCGGAACGGCAAACAATGCCATAATCTGGTCACCCGCATACGAGTCAATAAATCCGCCATATTCAGATATAGGCACACCAAGACTGCTATAATACCGGTTCAATAGTTCAATAACATCAGGCGGTGACAAAGATTCAACGAGTGGTGTAAAATCCCTGATATCTGAAAACAGGACACTCATATCTACAGAAACCGATTCTCCAAGAGATACTTTGGCGATATCATTATGACCCAGATGCCTGAGAAATTGAATAGGTACAAATCTTTGCTGGGCCTTGAGCAATTTTTCCTGCTCTTCATAAATTCTTGCATTCTCCATTGAAATGGAAGCCTGGCTGGCAAGCAACTTGATAACTTCTATACGTTCTTCTGTAAATGCGCTGTGTGTCAGGTTATTCTCAAGGTAAACAGCTGCCTGCATTTTACCATATCTAGGTAAAGGGATACACATAATTGACAAAGGCTTCTTTTCAACAATATATGTATCAGAAGAGAATGGACTCATCTTCGTTGCATTATCGATGACAATTGTTTCATTGGTACGAAAAGAAGTATTGATCAAACTTACCGGGATGTTTTTTATTTCATCATTTGCATTGCCCACTTCCTCAACAATGTCTTTATCTCCGTTGTGTGTGATTTTTGTTTTCACAACAATGTCTTCTTCCTTCTTTTCGATTAAACACCCCTGTTGGGCACCGGCATTTTCAATAAGAATATGAAGGGTTGATACGAGCAACTTTTCAAGATTTAATTCTCCTGACAATCTTTGAGAAGCTTTGAACAAAGAACTGATATCCAATAGATTTGAATCAAAGGAAGAAGAACTCATGGTGTCATGATCGATGACTGTCGACGCAGCTTTTCTATCTTCCTTGTATGTCGTTGAACTTCTTAAATAAGGGTATTCTTCCTCCAGAGATTTGACTTTCCTGTAAGCACCCCAATGATAGTAAAGATAATGGGCAGCTTTAATATACCCTTCTCCTGCTTTGGTGAACCCGGCTCTTGAAAGACACCTTGCAGCAAACTCATTAATCATAGCAGCATCCCGTGTAAAACCCTGATTATTTGCAGCTTCTACAGCATCATTGTATATAGAAAGTGCTTCAAGGTTCTTTCCTTCATGACCAAGTAATTCAGCCTTCATAAAGAAGTGCAGGTGTTCAAAATTCTCCTTGCAATTTTCTGCCCATTTAGCCATCATTCCCGATCTTTCTTTCATCCTGTTAAACCAATTCCCTTTGTCTGCACCAGGGTTTTGGTGTATCATCGATGAATAAACCATGAATGAAACAATGTTAAATCTTGCCAACTGTGGAAGTGACATCACCGAGGCCATAAGATTCTCCTGGGCCAGCACATGATCCAGTGCCCCCGTGAAATCATTGTAAAGAAGATGAATCTCGGATTTATAAATATGGTAATTGGCAATTCCGGTCATGAAATGCCTGTCATACATACCTGCCACGCAATCTTCTTCAATGAAAGTTTCATCCGTCATTGAAAACTTCGAAGTGGTCAATCCCTGGAAATTCATTTGCATTTGCAAAAACAATGTACCGGAATCGTATGAATCCTGGTATTCACATTCCTTCACAATGGCCAGTAATTTCCTGTGCTCTGCAGAGGACGATTCAAGATCCAGTTTTGGATCCCAAATGATACAATCCTGGGCACTGTAAGCGAGATATAACAAATCCCCGGATTGATACCCGGCTTCAATACCTTTTTTGAACCATGGCGTCATGCTTGACCAATGATGGCTCCAGTGATGCGTGAACATGGTATAGACATAGATAATCCTGGACCTGAGAGCAATATCATCATACCTGCCAATCAGATCTACACCTAGTCTGCCAAACTCATTGCCTTGTTTCGGGTCGTTCAAATAACCACAAAGCAGCATCCCATAAGCAGCATAAGCAAATGCAGATTCCGGACTGTTTCCAAATTTTAAAGCATGGTTGACGGATTTTAATACCAGGTAAGGAAACATTTCTCCACTTCCGGACAAGAATGCTGCTGCAAATATTTCCATAAATAAATGACTTGCAATCTGAGCATTTTTATCAGTCATTTCATCTTCATCAACCAATGAAGAGATGGATCTTTCCCCGAGTAATTTGGAAACAAGAATGATTTCCTGATTTACATCTTCCTTGCCAGGGTTTTCTTTTAATTCAAATCCAAGAATCTTAAGACCCTCGTAAGCTGCATGTATAGATTCTTTCATTTTGCCTATGGTAGCATACTGCCTTGTCCTTGCTGAAAGAACAGCTCCTTTCTCCAGGTCTGTTCTGGATTTTTTCAGCATTTCTTCAGTCCAGAAATCTGCCCTTTCCCTGTCTCCAGTCAGGTAATAACAATGCTGGATTTCTTCAGCTACTTTCCTGGTAAGAGAAAAATCTATTTCCCAGCTATCCTCTCCCATCAACTCATGTCCTATCTTTAAATATCGAAGTGCAGCATCATATGCAGAAGATTGTTTGGCTTTTATTCCTGCTTTAAGATTTAGGCGAGCCAGTTGGAATTTTTCATTATCATCTTCAAGTAAACTTCTCCCGTCATTAAGATGACTTACTATATCGAAGATGTAATCTTCGATTTCATCTTCTGGTGTATGCTGAAGCATTAAACGACCAATAGAAAGATGTAATGACTTCTTCTTTTCAGGTGAAATCATCTGGTATGCAGCCTGTTGTACCCGGTCATGCTGGAATTTGTAAGTCGGAATGAGCTTGTCGTTAAGAACGGTTAGTTTGGTTTGTTCTTCATCTTCCTCGTTCGTAAGTCCGGCATATTTATAGGAGTCACTCAATGGAATAATCATATTCGCTTTCAGGGCTTCATCAAGATCCTCTGCCGTTTGCTCCATTGAACTTTCATGAATAATGGAGAGGGTCTGAAGATCAAAAGAAGCACCTATCGAAGCTGCGAGTTGCAAAACTGTCTGGGTTGAATCCTTTAGCCTGCTTTGATTAGCCAATAATACGTCTACGACATTATCACTGTATTTCTCGTTTTTTATTTTCTCGATATCCCAATCCCATCCTCCACGGGTTGTATTAAAATCAATCACCTTGCGGTCATTTAGATTTTTTAGCAGTTCAATTGTAAAGAATGGATTACCTCGTGTTTTTTCGAAAAGGATTGCACTAAGTTCCTGTGATCGATCGTGGTCACAATACA
>JAHHJO010000272.1:0-5506 GCA_018680275.1 Bacteroidia bacterium | reverse complement strand
GTTACAGATTTCCTTTGGACCAATGATGGGACCGGACAGATAGATGATGACGAAAGCGAAGTTACTTTTGCCACTACCCCTGAAGATGGAGAAAACTATACGCTGACAACAACAGATGAGAATGGATGTGATGCCAGCCAGACGGTGATGGTAGAGATTGAAGATATTCCTGATATCTTCCCGGCAGGACCTCTGCAAGTCTGTGACATATTAAATGATGATGAAGATGTTTTTGACCTCACCAGTCTTGATGATGACATTTCAGGAGGCTCTGGAACTGTCATGTGGTATGAAGATATGGCAGCGACCAATCCAATAGGAAACCCTTCAAATTTTCTTAGTGATGATAATACGGTTTATGCCCAGGGCGAAGACAATGGTTGTCTGTCACTGGTGGAAGCCGTGGATCTTGAACTGCTAGATAATCCTGATCCCATTGCTATTGCAAATTTTACGACGTTTTGTATTGGTGACGGTCTTGACCTCGAATTGGATGAAGTCGGTGATTTCGGTGATAGCTGGGAATGGTCGGGACCAGATGGCTTCCAGGCATTTGAACAGGACCCTGTTCTTGTAATCAACTCAACCAGCCAAGCAGGTACATATACGGTCACAGTCACCGATATTACAGGTATGTGTACTTCAAGCAGTTCAGTTTCAATTTCTATAGGGAATTCTCCAAATGTCGTGGCAGATGCCAATTCAACGAGTTTATGTGGCGGAGCTACTTTGCAACTGGATGAAACCGGTGGAGAAGCAGTGACATGGTCCTGGACAGGTCCGGATAATTTCTCTTCAAATATTCAAAATCCGAGTATTTCCAATGTATCCGGTTCAAATGGCGGCGTTTATATCGTGACCGGATCTGATGCTTCAGGATGTAGCAACACTTCAAGCATTGCAATATCTGTCGGCAGTATTATTGCCGGAATTGGAGGTGGTGCAGATCTATGTCCCAATGAATGTACAGACGAGACTACAGATCTGTTCTTTACTTTTAGCGGCGGTACAGAACCATATAATATCGTTATCAGTGTCAACTCATTTACCTTACCAGGATTTGCAATAAATCTGAATGAGACAATCCGGGTTTGTCATGATGAATCGCTGGTATTGCCTGATATTGATTTTTCTGCAGACCCAATTACTGTTTCGCTTCCGGATGCCTTTTTGCCACTGACCATGCAACTGATCAGTGTGACAGATGATGCAGGATGTTCAGCAATGATTGATGCAGCCAATAACACGATTAACCTGGATCTTCTTGATGCACCTTCGATTGTAGATCCGGTCCCGGAACCCTATTGTACAGATGCATCCGGACTTATAGATCTGACTATCCTGGAAGACGAAATTACTGGTGGTGATGGAACGCTGTCAGTATTATGGTTCACCGATGAAGACCTTACAAATTCAATTTCTGATCCGGCAAATTATGACAGTAATATTGGTCTCATTGTCTATGCGATAGTGGATGACGGGAATTGTTTTTCAGAAGCCATAGAAGTTGAACTTACTGTTTTTACTACACCGATCATTACCATAAATGCAGATATCGAAGATTGTGTGGACCCATATGAACTCCCTGATCCATCAGATATTGCAACGATCGAAAATGAAAATTCACCGGTATACTACCTGGATGCTGCATTGACTGATGGCCCATATACCCCTGGTAGTTTTATTAATCCCGAAGGCTTAGATATGATTTATCTATACGATAATAACGGGCCATGTGAGGATGTGAAAGCTGTTAATTTCCAGGTTACAATTCCACCAATAATTAATAGCCCGGCAGAACAACTGGGCGGATGCGGATCAATTGTCCTTCCCTTTCCCGATATAGATGGGACTGTAGTTTCATTTCAATATAATACCGAAGAGGACGGATCAGGTGTCCAGTATGATGACGGTGACGAAATCCAGGCAATCGATAATATATCTCTGATTTATCTTATAGTTACCGGAGAAAACAATTGCTTCGTTACCCAGGAAATAGATATTCTGATTACAACATCAGTTAATTTCAGCGCAGATATACCTCCTGTAAACTGCAACCTTCTCATCCTACCTGACATCTTACCAGGAACCCCGGGTGCCAGCTATTTCACAGAATCTATGGGAGAAGGAGAAATGTATCTACCGGGAGATACAATTGAAGGTATACCCAATCAAAACCTTGACCTTATATTATACATACTGGATATGGGTCTTGACACAATGTGTGCGCCGAAGTTGCGATTGATTTTTCAATCGTCCAGGGACCGGATCTTCAAGTCCCTGCAGATACAGTTGCTTGTGGTATCTATATTTTACCCCCATTGATTGGTACACAATCAGACAGCGTAACTTATAGTCTCACCAGATCCGGTCAGATGTCCGGATTAAATATTGGGGATACAATTACTGAAAACCAACTAATATTCCTTATCGATACTTTGAATACATGCACATTCCTTGATTCATTTACAGTTACAATTCAATCCATTTCATTTACTGGAAATGACACGACGATACAGATTTGTGAAGGATTTGATGTTTTCAATTTTAATTTAATGGCAGAATTAGGAAATCCGGATGAAGGTGGTCACTGGAACTACCCTCTGATTCCAGACTTTAATCCTGCCGATTCTACAGATGTTGATCTAGGTCCTTTGCCTGCTGGATTCTATGAATTTAATTATGCCATTGAAGACTCCTGTGGTCTGCAGTCGAGTTCGGTATTTCTTGAAGTTGTTCCGATGCCATTCAGCGGTATTGATTCCGTTTTTGCTTTATGCCCTGGTAATCCTCCGATCAACCTGATGGAGTTACTAGGTTTGCCGGAAGAAGATGGGTATTGGCTCCAGGTCGCCGGACCAATGATGATCGAATTGACGGATTCAACAAGTGTGGATTTTGGAACAGCACAAGCAGGTTCCTATGCCTTTACATATACCATTAATGCAAGCCTTTCCGGACCGTATTGCAATGCTGTGGCATCATCTCTTATTATCGATATTGAGGAAGGACCGAATGCTGGTCAGGACATGACCATATCTGCATGTTCTGGAGAAATCATTGATTTTACTACCGTTATATCTCCTGGTTCAGATCAGGGTGGATTATTTGAGCCTGACGGATTTCTGATATCCGGAAATACATGGAATACGACCGGCGCAACTACAAATCAAAGTTATTTTATTGATTATGTTGTCTTAAGTACGGCCCAGGGATGTCCAAATGACACAGCATATATTGAAATTTTTCTGACAGAAGATATTTCTGCGGGTCAAGCCGTTCTGGCAAATGAAGTATGTGAAGAAGATATGATCCAGTTGGATGAATATATTGAAAACGAAACACCAGGCGGTTTTTTTACATTGGCAAGCGATCAAACTAATGAAATCGGATCAATGTGGATTGCTGATGCCAGTACTACATTCAGTTACATTGTGGAAGGGTCTTCTGGTTGTCCGTCTGATTCGTTAGACTTCAGCATTATCGTAAATCCTCTCCCGGAATTAGATATCAATGTCCAATCCAATAGCAGTTGCCAATCCGGTGATTGCATAATTGTTGACTTGAACTCTGGACAATTAGTCGCAGCAGAATTTCTCATCGCTGAAACGAATGGAAGTGAGAACTGGAATATCAGTCAATCCATAGATGGTAGCGGTACATTAACAATTTGTCCATTTGGTGAGGCTGGCACACAATCAATCAACCTGGACACTTTTTATCTTGGTAATCTTCCTGGAAACTTTGAGTTGGTACCTGTTTCAGTAATGGATGTTGTTACTTATTGTACAAGTGAATTTGATACACCAATACCATTAAATATTGAGATATTCCCATCCTATGAATTAACCTTTGAAGGCTCTTTATGTGAAGGTGAAACAATTAATGTCGGCGGAATCGAATACAGCAGTTCTACAGATATCATACTTCAAAGCTCAGAAGGATGTGACTCAATTATCCAACTGGTGATAAACTACTATCCATCTGAAGAAGGGCTGGTTGAGGGCATTTTCTGTGAAGGCGATGTTGTCAATATCCTGGGTATGGATTTCAGTACTGATACAAATACAAGCTTGTCATTTGAAAATGCATCAGTCTTTGGCTGTGATTCAACAGTGAATGTTGATATCCGATTTGAAAGTAACATTATAGGGAATTATGATGATCAATTATGTCCTGATGACAATGTCGTAATCGAAGGTCAACTGTTCGATATCAACAATCAAAACGGAAATGTCCTGATCGAAAACGGATCCGTGAATGGTTGTGATAGCACTGTGGTAGTCAACCTCAGTTTCTTCCCGTTATCAGAAAACAACTTGAGTCTAAGCCTCTGTGAAGGGGAGAATATAACTATAGGATCAGATATATATGATCCTGGAAACCCATCCGCGACAACGATTTTAGCCGGAGCTTCAGCTAATGGATGTGATTCAATCGTTAATGTTGACATCAGTTTTAACGCAGCTACTGAATCATTCTTCGAACAGGAACTCTGTGAGGAAATGGATTTCATTATCAATGGACAAACCTATAATTCTTCCAATCCTACAGGCATAGAAATTATAACAGGCGGAAATAGTTTTTCATGTGATTCGATTGTCAACATAAATCTTGTATATGCTTTACCGGATGCACAATACATGCTTATTTCTTCATGTCCTGATGAAAATGAAGGTCAAATCGTCATCGAATCTGCTTCAGGTTTGGACTTCCCTATCAGTGTGGCTTTAAACGGACAATCACAAGGTAGTTTTAATATATTGCCTATTGAAATTTCAGCACCACCCGGAATTTATGACATGGAGTTACAAAGTGGTAGCTGTGTATTCCTGGAAATGATCCAGCTCGATCTTATAGATACAAGCAGTATCGAATTGATCACAAGTACCAGCGGTGCCAATACTTACCAGCTTTCAATTTCTGGTGCTCAAAATATAAGCAACATAAACTGGTCTCCTGAAGAGATCCTTAGTTGCAGCGACTGTATTAACCCTGTCGCCCAGATTACACAAAACACAACCATCAATGTATCTTTGGAAATAGATAATAATTGCCTTATCGCGTTGTCTGTCAATCTTCCATATACCCCGGTTGTCAATTATTATATTCCGAATATTTTCGATATCAACAATCCACCTAACGACGCGTTTTATATCCAGAGCAATTTCAATGATGCCTCAGTCATCGAAATGAAGATATTTGATCGATGGGGAAACCTCGTTCATAGTGTGGGCAATCATCCTGTGAATGACCCGGATTATGGCTGGAACGGTTTTATTGACAATCAGCCTGCGGAACAAGGCGTTTACCTCTATATGGTTAAGTTGAGAACTTCTGAAGGAGAAGAGGAGATCAGGACAGGCAGTATCACGCTTATTCGCTAATTTATTTCAGGCAAGATGCCTGAAACAACCTGCCTAAGGGCCCAGGTTCTGTGAGGACATCGATTGATTCTTGGATAATGAGTTTAGGCATTTTCCCTATATCTCATAGTTCTTTTATC
>JAHHJO010000136.1:0-20198 GCA_018680275.1 Bacteroidia bacterium | reverse complement strand
TGTATCAAATACTTTAGAAGGTGATAACATCCGTGCACTTGTATACACATGGTTATGGTTGTCAAAAAGATTGAATTGAGGTAAAAACTTGGTCAGTGTAAGATTGGCTTCAAAATATGATTTGATACTTCCAATATCTGTCCAATAGCCTCCAAATGGAAAACTTATTGCTTTATATTTTTCACTTCTGACCGAGTTGGGAATAATCTCTTTTCCAAAATCATTGGCCTCGGGCATTTCATCAAAGAGGTCCATTAAAACTTTTCGATTGAATATATAGATGCCCATGGAAGCCAGGTATTCTTTTCCCTGGTTCAAATATTCATCACCCAAAGGTGACTTCCATTCATCCAATATATCGATCCCTGGTTTTTCAATAAAATCTATTATATCATCATTGTCATTGACCTTCATGATTCCAAATGCTGTCGCATCATTTGAGTCTACAGGTATCGTTGCAACGGTGACATCAGCATTGTTGACAACATGATGATTCAATATTTCAGTGAAATCCATCTGGTATAACTGGTCTCCGGATAATATAATCAGGTATTCAAATTCATTAATTTTCAACCTGGGTAAAACCTGCCTCACAGCATCCGCTGTCCCCTGGAACCACTCTTTCGACCTTTTTGTTTGCTCAGCTGCTAAAATGTCAACAAAGCCATTTGTGAAAATATCAAAATGGAAAGCCTTCTTAATATGTTTGTTGAGAGATGCAGAATTGTATTGGGTCAGAACGAATATTCTCTTTAGTTCGCTATTCAAACAATTGCTGATTGGAATATCAATTATCCTGTATTTTCCTCCAATTGGTACTGCAGGTTTTGACCTTTCATCGGTCAATGGATATAATCTTGAACCTACGCCTCCACCTAGTATGACTGCTAAAGTTTCCTTAATCATTATCTAATATTTTTTTGTATTCGTTTTTATATAAATGAAGTGATCGTTCCCACGAAAAATTCTGTTTGACGGCATTTGCCCGAACCTCATCAAACTTCTGAGAAGTTTTATATAATGCCTGTGCTCTTAAAACTGACTCCTTCAAGTCTACAGCATTTGCATTCTCAAATCTGATACCTGCTCCTCCCTGGTTTATATCTGTTACACTATCAATTAATCCGCCCGTTGACCTTACAAGCGGTATCGCGCCATACCTGTAGGCAAACATTTGATTCAATCCACAAGGTTCAAATCTTGAAGGCATTACAATAAAATCCGAAGCTGCATAGATCTTGTGTGCAATAGCTTCATTATACATAATTAAAGCCTTTACATTTTCAGGATATTTTGATTCAAGACCGCTTATCTTATTTTCCAGTTCATGGCTTCCGCTTCCCAGCACAATAAATGAAAGATTTTCGCCATTGCCTACAAGCATCTCGATAGATTCAGCAAGTATATCAGCACCTTTCTGATATGCAAATCTGCCTATAAAAGAAAAGAGCGGCCATGATTTTTTAAAGCCGAATTCTTCACACATCCGGTCTTTATTCTTTTTCTTGAATGCTTTCCAGGATCTCTTAAGCTGAAAATCAATCATGGGGTCATTCGAAGGGTCCCAGGCATTGATATCAATGCCATTCAGTATACCTGTAGCTTTATCCTTTGTGTTATCAAACAACCAATTGAGATTACCTGAGTTATGACTGATCTCTTCAAGATAGGACGGTGAAACTGTATTATAACCCCAACAACATCTGACTGCACTGGCAAACGAATGAATGTGGTTATCCCAATCCAGTAAGCCAATATGTTCTTCATTAAACCCAGGAAGCAGATGGCGATGTTTCCAATCCCACATTCCTTTATACGCTGCATTATGGATTGTAAAATAACTACTCTGGAATCTTAGGTTTTCAAATTCATTTCCATGCGCCATAAAAAACGGAATCAGTCCGGCTTGATGGTCATGACAATGAATCACATCGAAACTTTCAGATTTACTGTTCAGCCAATGCAATACAGCAGTTTGAAATGAAACATTCCTTTCAATTTCGTCCTTAAACCCTTCTCCGTCTTCAGCCAGATATATTGAGTTTCGATCAAACTTGCCAGGAATACTAATACAATAAAGATTATAAGATGGGTGTTCCATGGTTAAAAGGACCTGGAATTCGATTTTTTCCTCACCAAGTAAAAATGAAGAAGAGAAGACTTCTTCAAATTCCTGGTTTGCAAACCATTGCAGACCATACATTGGTATGATAACACTTGGTTCAATACCAACCATCTCGGAATAAAGTGGTAACGCACCTACAACATCTCCCATTCCGCCTGCCTTGGCGGCGGGATAGCATTCCGTACTTACATGTAATACCTTCATGATCATTCAGTAGGTTTATATATTAAAACAGCCAGTGGCGGAATTGAAATATTAACCGATTTATTCCTTCCATGAGAATCAATATCTTCTGAATTCAGCTTCTTTTGTATATTAAATCCACTACCCCAAAACGCCGGATCGTCACTATTGAAAATACACTCCCATGTATTGAAGTCCGGGACACCAAGTCGGTAATGTTCATGAGCTACAGGCTGGAAGTTGCATACGACCACAAGGCACTCATCCCCTGATTTTCTTAAATAAGCCAGGATACAGTTTTTGTGATCACTATGGTCGATCCATTCGAATGATTCCGGTTGGAATTGCTTGGCATACATGGGTTTTTCCTCCCTTAATATCCTATTGAGTTTTTTGATTGAACTTTGTAATCCTTTATGCGGATCGAATTCAAGTAAATGCCAACTTACAGATTCGTTTACTTCCCATTCTGAAGTCTGACCTATTTCACAACCCATAAACAAAAGTTTTTGCCCGGGATGTGTAAACATATATGCATACAATAACCTGAGATTGGCAAACCGTTGCCATTCGTCGCCAGGCATTTTATATGCTATTGAATTTTTTCCATGGACAACTTCATCATGTGAAATCGGCAGCATAAAATTTTCAGAATAATAATAAGCCATTGAAAAGCTTATTTCATTATGGTGGAAAGGCCTGTGAATCGGATCCCTTGACATATAAACCAGGGTGTCATTCATCCAGCCCATCATCCACTTCACCCCAAATCCCAATCCGCCCAGATCTATGGGACGGCTCACACCATTAAAAGCTGTTGATTCCTCTGCTATCATCTGGATGTCAGGGAAAGACTGGTAACATGAACTGTTCAGTTTTTTTACAAAATCTATGGCCGCCAGGTATTCATTGCCTCCATAAATATTGGCTTCCCATTCTCCTTCCTCCCGGCTGTAATCAAGGTATAACATTGATGAAACGGCATCAACCCTCAGACCATCCATGTGATATACTCCTAACCAGAAATGGGCACTTGAAATGAGGAAAGATACTATTTCCGGTCGCTCATAATTAAAAATGAGGCTGTTCCAGTCCGGGTGATATCCTTTTTTTCTGTCCGGGTGTTCATATAGCTTGGTTCCATCAAAATCGGCAAGTGCAAAATCATCACTTGGGAAGTGCGCAGGTACCCAATCCATTATAACACCTATTCCGGCATTGTGCAGCGCATTGATAAGAAACATCAATTCCTGTGGTGTGCCATACCTGCTTGTTGGTGCAAAATATGAGGTAGATAAATATCCCCAGGACGGATAAAAAGGATGCTCTGTCAATGGAAGAAATTCCACGTGTGTAAATCCCATCTTCATAACATACTCTACCAATTCACCTGCCATTTCTGAATATCCCAGAGAGAAACCGGCATTCTTTTTCCAACTTCCGAGATGCAGCTCATAAATAGAAATGGGACTATCCAAACTGTTTTTCTTTGATCTTTCCGAAATCCATCTTTCATCTTGCCAGTCATAATCAATCGACCAGCAAACTGAAGCAGATTTGGGCATTTGTTCAGTGTGAAATGCAAATGGATCTGCTTTCTCCCTGACCCTGTCGTCGTGGTGAGAATAGATTCTGTATTTGTAAATAGTGCCTTCTTTAATGCCGGGTATGAATCCTTCCCATACTCCGGAATGGTCCCACCTTACAAACAAACTATGTTCATTTCCATTCCATCCGTTGAAATCACCAATAACTTCAACCCTGTGTGCACCGGGGGCATAAACTGCGAAAGAAAAGCCTTCAATTTCATCAAGAACAACGGGATGAGATCCCATTTTTTCATATAACCTGAAGTGATTCCCGGACCTGAAAAGATCAATGTCAAAATCAGTAAGCTGGGAATATGGGATGCACTTGTTATTCAAAATATTTCTTTGCCTAAAAGATACAACACTTGTATTAATTGGAGATTAAAACTTCAAAGAATCTTTGCATAAACAGACCATCTCAAGTCACAAACTATTTATATTTTCACACCGATGTATACTAATGAAGATCAGGCCCGGTTTTACGACCAGACAAAAGCGTTTCTTTTTGACAAACTTACCCTTGAAAATTACAATGACCTGGTAAGGATAATGCATTACCATGAGTGGAAGTATTATGTTGATAACAGCCCGGTGATATCTGATTTTGAATATGATCAGCTCTATGAGAAACTTCAGCAGCTTGAAAAAGAATACCCTGAATCCAAAAGGAAAGATTCACCGACCCAACGCGTCTCCAGTGATTTGACAAGTGATTTTCCCAGTGTCACCCACCTCAACCCCATGCTTTCTCTTGCCAACTCCTACAATGAAGATGATTTGATGGATTTCGACAGACAGGTGAAGAAATTATGTATGATTCCTGAAGGGGATATAGCTTATTTCGTGGAACCAAAACTTGATGGGGGAAGTATTTCACTGGTTTATGAAAATGATTTACTTGTTAGGGCAGCAACAAGGGGCAACGGTGTTGAAGGAGAAGAAATGACAGCCAACGCCAGGGCTATTTCGTCTGTGCCCCTTTCTGCAGCATTTTCTGAATTTAATATTCATCGTGCAGAATTAAGGGGGGAGGCCGTTATTGAACTGGAAACTTTTAAAAAAATAAATAAATCCCGGGAAAAAAAGGGACAGGTGCTGTTCGCAAACCCAAGAAATGCAGCTACCGGAGGTTTACGTATCAAAGATGCTAATGAAACCAGGAAAAGAGGATTGGAAGTTTTCATTTTCCAGCTTTCCTACGCTGAAGATAAAAATGGTAATAATGTTCTGCCTTCCCTTGGAAGTCATAGTAGCAGCATAAAAATTATCGGGAACCTGGGTTTTAAAATTCCCCGTAAACAAAAAATGTTGTGTCGTAATATCGACGAAGCTATTGAGGCGTCTCACCATTGGGAGGCCAACAGGGAAAAGTACAATTATGAAATTGATGGTGCTGTTGTAAAAGTGGACGACTTTGTTCTCCAGGACAAATGCGGATCCACTGCACACCATCCAAGATGGGCCATTGCATTCAAATTCAAAGCCAAGCAGGCAAGCACTGTTTTATCTGATGTAGAGTTCCAGGTTGGAAAAACAGGTGCTATTACACCGGTTGCAAAAGTTGAACCGGTCCACCTTGCCGGTGTTACAGTTTCTTCAATATCCCTGCATAATGAAGACTTTATTATTCAAAAGGACCTTCGTATCGGTGACAAGGTTATCATCGAACGAGCAGGTGATGTTATACCATATATCGTAAAGTCATTAAATGATCTTCGTAATGGAAAGGAAGAGAAAATCAGGTTTCCTTCCACCTGTCCGTCCTGTGATACGACGCTTGAAAAATCAGAAGACCAGGCGGCATGGAGGTGTCCCAACTACTATCAATGTGAAGCACAAATCTTGCAGCGGATCATATTTCATGTTTCTAAATCTGCCATGAATATAGACGGATTTGGAAAGTCCTATGTTGAAAAATTCTACAAGCTTGGCTGGATTAAAGATATCAGTGATGTTTATAAGCTGGACTATGACAAGATTTCCGAGCTGGAAGGCTTCGGTGAAAAATCTGCAGAAAACCTGAAGAGCGCAATAGACAAGGCCAAGTTAAATCCATTAAAAAAATTATTGGTCAGCCTTAATATCCATCATTTGGGGTCGAAAGCAAGTAAACTTGTAGCACAACATATTAATTCTATCTTTGAACTCAAGGAATGGAATATTGAAAATTTTACTGAAATAAAAGATATAGGTCCCGTTGTTGCAGAAAATGTTATAGCTTTCTTTTCCATACCTGAAAACATCAGCATGCTAGAGAGAATGCAGGAATATGGTGTCAATATGCAACAGACTGAAGATGACAGACCTGTAATCATAAGTGAAAATGCACCCTTTGCTGGAAAGACTATACTTTTTACCGGTACACTTTCCCAGATGACAAGAAAGGAAGCCCAGGCTAAAGCTGAAGCAGCCGGAGCAAAGAACATTTCGGCAGTCAGTTCAAACTTAGATGTTCTTGTAGTTGGTGAAAAAGCAGGGTCCAAACTAAAAAAAGCTACCGCAATCGGCTCCGTTGAAATACTAACTGAACAGGAGTTTTTAGACAAACTAAATATTAACTAAAGGAAAGAGCATATATGAAATTTGAAGAATTTGGTTTTTGTGAAGAAATACTTGACGCTCTATTCTATATGGGCTTTGAAAATGCCACACCAATACAAGTACAGGCCATTCCATTGATTCAGGAAGGCAACGATATCCTGGCTTCCGCCCAGACCGGAACCGGAAAAACGGCAGCTTTTATGTTGCCTTTACTCGATAAACTGACAAAAGAAAACAAAGAAAATACACAAGTGCTGATCATTGTCCCTACCCGGGAATTAGCCCTGCAGATCGATCAGCAAATTCAGGGGTTTTCCTATACAAGTAACATTTCTTCAATTCCTCTCTATGGTGGTGGAGATGGTGTTGATTGGGAGGCACAAAAGAAAGCGCTCAAGCAAGGTGTCCATGTAGTAGTTGCTACTCCCGGAAAACTGATGTCCTTCATGAAAAACAAATACCTCAGTTGCGACACCATCAAATACCTGGTACTGGATGAAGCGGACAGGATGCTTGATATAGGATTCTATGAAGATATCATTGAGATAATAAGTCAATTACCTAAAGAAAGACAGACACTCCTGTTCAGTGCAACCATGCCGGATAAGATCGTTAAGCTCAGTAGGAAAATTCTTAATAATCCAAAGCAAATCAGTATTGCTGTTTCAAAACCTGCTGAAAAAATCCTTCAGGCCACCTACCTGTGTTATGATGAACAAAAGGTTCAATTACTGACCAAACTTATCAAGGACAAACCCAAGTATAAGAGTATCATAATTTTCAGCTCAACTAAGAAAAATGTTTCTAAAATTGTCAGAACCTTACAAAAGAAAGGTCTGAGGGCAGAATACATTTCTTCTGACCTGGACCAGAAACAAAGAGAAGCTGTTCTCCTGGATTTCAAAGCCAAGAAAACAAGAATCCTTGTGGCTACTGATGTGATCAGCCGGGGTATTGACATAAAGGATATTAACCTCGTCGTCAATTATGACGTACCAAGAGATGCAGAAGACTATGTCCACAGGATAGGCAGGACCGCAAGGGCAGACACCTCCGGTGTTGCCATCACTTTTATCAACCCAGACGATATGAAATATTTTCAATCCATTGAAAGGCTGATCGAAAGAGAGATCATAAAAATGGATGTACCCAAAGAACTGGGAGCTTCACCGGAATGGAGAACATCGAACCGCAGTAAGCAGGGGAAAAAGAAATTTTATAAAAAGCGCAGATAAAAAAACAGCCGTGAAATAATTCGCCGGCTGCTTGTTTATCATAAAGAACTGTATTTACAGTCCCAGTTTTGCTTTAACCAGGGGCATCACATCTTCAGACTCTTTGGCATGAAGGAGAACCCCTCCGCTGGCATCAAAGATCATTGTATATCCCTGTTCGTTTCCAATGGCTTCAAGTGCTACTTTAACCTTGTCAAGAATCGGTTGATATAATTCTTCTCTTTTCTGAAGAATCTTTTGCTGTACTTCTACTTCGTATTGTTGAATTTTTTGCTGCTCTTGTCCCAGTTCAGCTTCTTTTTGTTGCATCTGGACCTGGGATAAAACACCTTCGTTTGCTTCCTGTACATATCTCTGGTACTTCTCTTCAAACGTCTTAACCATTGATTCCCCTGAGGTAACCAATTGTTTTTGATATGCTTCAAGGTCACTGTCAGCAGCCTTTACTTCAGGTAATTCAGACAATAATAATGCTGAATTGAGATACCCGAATTTCTGAGCGTTCATAGAAATTGCAACCAGTGAGAACGCTGCAAAAAATATTAATACTTTGATTTGATTAATTTTCATCAGATAAAATTTAGTTTAGATTTTATGAGCACCTTGGTTACTCCTCTAGTAATTACCGCAAATGTAACCGAATGATTTAAATCTTGAGTCGATTTAACCTAAGATTAAAGGTTTAAATATCAAATTGTTAAATTCCTGATGTACAAATATGTAAAAATGAGGCAGTTAATAATCCATATCATATTTCAGGCTTATTATGAAATGCCTGCCAGGTGCACTGACTCCTGAAGAGAAAGGCCTGTAATGCAAATCAAACAGGTTGTTTGCAGCAAGCGAAATCCCTAGTCCTTTATGAACTTTAAAATGCCCGTTGATATTCAAAACGCTCCAGGAAGGAGAACCATCTGCAGTTGCCAGATCAGGATTGTCTACACTCCCGCCAAAATCTTCAATATCCTTCCACCCGTTATATTGCCAGTTCAGTCCGAATCTCATGTACTTGCTTTCATAGGACATTCTAACCAGACCATAGCTTGGCGGGATATGTCCAAGAGGCATTTCCTGCCCTTCTTCATCTTCAGCCTTACCGGATTGTATATTATAGCTGGCAAAAAGTTTTAATCGTGGGTTAATGCTTAATTCCGCCACTGCATTTATTCCTTTTACTACACCACTTTGAGCATTAATATTAGCAGTCACATTCAGGCTATCTCCATTGGTTACATAAAATGTGGAGCCATCTGGTAGTTCATAAGCAGACCTGACCATGGCATCTGAAATCAAGGAATAATAACTTGTGAAGCCAACCCGAAAGTTTGACCCTTCGTACGCAAGGCCAATCTCGGAATTCCAGACCCTTTCTGACTCCAGTTCAGGATTAGGAACCGTAATTTCATTACTGTTAATCCTGATTTTTGCCAGATCATCTACATTAGCTGCCCTAAATGCTGTACCGGTAACAATTCTTCCACAAAACCCGTTTTTCTTGTAATTGACCCCGGTGATTCCAACCACTGAATTATCACTGACACTTATTCCATCATAAAAATAATCTGGCCATTGAACCGGGTCGTCCTGACCATAGTCCATCATGACATCCTGTTTGGTCCATCGGAAACCATTTATCCAATTGAGTGTAGAATCCTGGTTCTTCCATGAAAATTGCATATAGGCCCCAATATTTGTCAACGAACTGCCACCGCTGGGATACCTAGTTAATGTACTCTCGGTCTGTCCCGGGTTGGTAATATTTTCACTAAAGGCACTTGATGCCACATCGTTGTAATGCATATCTACTCCATACTCCAGATCCTGGTTATGTGTAAGGCGTTTCTGAAAATCTACAGTCATTCCATAAACCTTAACACGATCATCCTGGTTTTCACGACTTGTACTATCGAAAAACCGAAATACTCTGTTTTCATTGACGTTCTGAAACGAAGCGATTGCAATCATTTTATCAAAGATGACCTTGTTGGTATTCCAGGTCAGTTTTGGAGAAATAAGGAGTCTGTCCTGTGGGCCGTAATACCACTCTGCGTACCTGAACCCATTGTCTGTCTGTTCTATAAGGTTATCATACCTTGGAATATCGCTTGACGTTGAATATTGGGCGTTTAATTCAAGATTGACATGATTGGTCAGTCTGAAAATCCATTTTTGCAGAAAATCATATTGCTTGTACCCGGTACCGATCTGCAGGTTTGGATCTTCATTATCCAGGACCATGTCCTGGCCATCAATTCTTTCAACATATTGGCTTCTCAATCCAAATTCAGGGTAGTCGTCATTGCGATTGCTACCCATTTTCAAATCACCGAAATCACGGACCGTAATACTGCTCAATACGCCAAATTTTCGTGCAGAATACATATGATGTGCATGAAAACTTTTTTCATTATTGGCAGAATTGTACCTGACATAAGAAGACAATCTTTGTTTTGATGATTTCATACTGTTCAGGTTCAACAAGGGTGTTTTAGTTCTGAAATGGACCACCCCTCCGAGGGCATCACTTCCATACATTAGTGAACCAGGGCCATAGATGATTTCTGCCTGTTGAAGGACATCCGGATCAATAGTGATGGAACTTTGAAGATGCCCGTTCCTGTAAATGGCATTATTCAGCCTGACTCCATCGACCACAAGAAGAATCCTGTTTGCTTCGAAACCTCTCAATACCGGTGATCCACCTCCCATCTGGCTCTTTTGTATATAAGCACCGCCCTTAATTGATAAGGCATCGGCAGCGGTCTGTACCATTTCTGAAGAAATCTCCTTTGATCTGACAGAGGATACCATATAAGGGATATCAAATTCGTTCTGGTCCGTACGTCCGATAATAACAACTTGTTCCAACATCGCTTCAGAAGGGAACATCTGGACAAAATTCTTGTTATTCCTGATTTGACCCAGTGTGAGTTCTAGATCATTATATGAAATGTACCTGAACGAAAGTGCTGTAGTGTCATTGTAATTATCTTTTATAACGACGATTCCATTTTCATCGGTGATGTCTTCATGATCAAGGAATTTGACATATGCACCTATTAGAGGTAACATATTCTCATCAACAACCTTTATTGATTCCTGGCTAAAGGAAACTAAAGGTGCCAGTAACATCAATACAAATAATTTAAGCCAGGGGAATCTGGATCGTAAATGTCGTCCCTTCATTTGGTTTTGAGCTTTTAACAAATATTTTACCACTATGGTAATTTTCTATAATCCTTTTTGCCAGTGATAATCCTAATCCCCAGCCTCTTTTCTTGGTAGTAAATCCTGGTTTGAATATGTTTTTATGATCTGCTGCCGGAATTCCTTTACCAGAATCTGATAAATCAATATTAACCATTTTACCTTCTACCGTTATATCCGCCTTAATTTCTCCTTCACTTTCCATCGCATCAAGAGCATTTCTAAGAATGTTCTCAATAACCCAATCAAACAGGTGGGAGTTAATGTTTGCATATACTGGGTTCCTGTTTTCTTCGGTATACAAAAATCTGATTTTTTGAGATGCCCTGCGCTGCATATACCTGACACATTTGCCCAACTCATTTACAAGATTTGTTTTTTCCAGATCTGGTTTTGAGCCGATCTTGGAAAACCGGTCTGCAATTAATTCCAGCCTGTTCACATCCTTTCTCAGTTCCTGTACAACTTCTATTTGTTCAGGATTGTTTTCAGAAATATCTTTTAAATGCTCGATCCAACCGATAATAGCCGAGATGGGCGTGCCCAACTGGTGTGCCGTTTCTTTGGCCATCCCTGCCCATACCCTGTTTTGTTCTGCCCTGCGGGATGTAGAAAACACATAATATCCAAATGCCATAAAAGCGAGTAGTAGCAGAATTTGTGCCAAAGGAAATAATGAAATGAGTTGGTAGGTCGTTGAATTTTCATAATAAATCCACTTGGCGTATCCTGGTGGCCCCTCAATGGGCTCATATCCTTTCTTTTGAATTTTTTCTTTTCGTAAGGCTAAAAATTCCTGGTCAGCATCTTTATCAACACCATAATTATTGCCCTGGAATACACCATCATCTCCTTCCATAATTACAGGAATATTTCCAAGTAACCGTTCGAGAATTAATGATTCGAAAATGGTGCTTTCGCCTGTATTATTTGATACGGAGATCAGGGCATCTGCATAAAGCTTTACCATTTCCAATTCACTCTTTGCAAGATTCCTAGCCAGGTACTGGCTATATACCATGGTAATGGCAACAATAACGGTTCCCATTATTGTCAACATTATTTTCCACTGTGAATTGTTTCTATATATTTCCATAAATTGGTGAAGTCATTATAATGAACGTCAATTTACTTTATAGATTATATGATAAAAGCACATCAGACTTACCTTGTTGAAGACCTGGATCAATTGGCTTCTGTCGCTTTAAAACTAGCCAAAGATATTGAACATCCGTTGATTTTGTTTATTGGTGAACTCGGAGCCGGAAAAACAACGATTATTAAGGAATTGATCAAACTGGACGGATCAGAAGATTCAGGGAGTAGTCCCAGTTTTTCTATAATTAATGAATATAAGACCGGATCCTGCAAATCCTTTCATCTTGATCTTTACCGTCTGAATACGGCAGAGGAAGCCTTCCAGCTTGGTATTGAAGAGATAATTTACTCAGGAGATAAATGTTATGTAGAATGGCCACAGATAATTATGGATTATATAGATGAGCCTTTTCACATCATCAGGATTGAACTAATTGAAAATAATAAGAGGAAAATATCAATTGTATGATGATATCTCCGTAATTTATATTTTGGATTAAACTGAAAGCATGACGGATTTTGGCAAAAAAGTAAGTTTTTCTGATTTCTTTACTGAAGGACATTACCAGACTCAGGCAGAAGTATTGGAAGTAAGCTCTGGTAAAAAAAAGATCAAAATTGGTATACCAAAGGAAACCGGTGGAGATGAAAACAGGATAGCCCTGGTTCCGAATTCAATCCGGACTCTTGTAGGTTTTGGACACCATGTCATTATTGAACGTGGTGCAGGTAAAAAATCCAACTATACAGACCATGACTATTCTGAGGCAGGTGCCGAACTGGCATCCAGTAAAAAGGAAGTGTTTGATTCAGATGTTTTGGTGAAAGTTTCTCCTCCCAGCCTGGATGAAATTGAATTATTGCATCCAAACCAGGTTCTTATTTCTCCAATCCTTCTTCCTAAAATGACTGATGAGTATCTCAATGCACTCAAAAGAAAAAGAGTCATTGCACTGGCTATGGAATACCTGGAAGGAGAAAAAGGAACCTTTCCCCTGGTTCGAATTATGAGTGAAATCGCCGGAATGGCTTCTGTTTTTACTGCCGCAGAATTATTGAGTTACAGCAAAGGTGGAAGAGGCGTTCTTCTTGGAGGAGTTTCCGGGGTTCCACCGGCCAAGGTTGTCATTCTTGGTGCTGGTGTTGTTGGAGAATTCGCAACCAAAACGGCTTTGGGACTTGGTGCTTCAGTCAGAATTTTCGACAATGACATAGACAAACTGATGCGCATCCAGAATATTATCGGCCGACATCTTCATACTTCTACCTTTAATCCTGTATATCTTGGCTACCAGTTAATCAGCGCAGATGTTGTAATCGGTGCTGTACATTCGAAAACAGGAAGAACACCCATCCTGGTTACAGAAGAAATGGTTTCAAAAATGAAAAATGGCGCTGTGATCATTGATGTGAGTATTGACCAGGGAGGTTGTATTGAAACCTCCGAAGTAACCAATCATAATATTCCCACAATTATTAAACACGGTGTTGTTCATTATGGTGTCCCGAATATTGCTTCAAAGGTGCCAAGAACGGCATCTGTTGCCATCAGTAATATTATAACTCCATTATTGATCAAGGCAGGTAATTACGGCTCCATTGAAGGATTGTTATATGGAAGAAATGGTGTTCGGAATGGTGTCTATACTTATAAAGGTTGCCTTACCAATGAATACCTCAGTCAACGGTTCGGCTTGAAATACCAGGATATAAATTTGCTTATTGCAAGTAAATTTTAAGATTTTCTTGCTCCTTGATCAGGATTTATAGCGTGATCACTTGTATCCTCTCTTTGAATCTATTGCACTCTTTAAAAAAGCAATTAACGCAATTACTCCGGTAGCAATCATTGCAATGACCCTATACAACCCCGGACCGCCCTGTTCCAAAGACTTCGGTAATCTCATACCAACCAATGCAACAAGGACAAGCAAGGTAAAAACAAGAGCTACACGCGATGCGGCCTTATTATAAGATCTGACACTGTTTGTCAAAACAAGTAAAACAACTCCGAAAATAACAGGTATCAATGCTGTTTTTGATCCGGTCGTTTTAAATCCCCAAATTCCTATTCCAATGAGTGTCAATGCATTCAATAAATTCGCATTACCTACATTCATGTTAAAACTTCTTTTATTAGGTTAAAAATCATGTTTCCGTCAGCACCACTTTCCTGAACTTCAAAAAATAATCAAAAAATGAAATTACTGTCATTGCCAGGGAAATATATATGACAATCATATAAAACTCTATTCCCATAAGCATTACAAATGAGCCCGACAAAGAGGACAAGTGTCTTAAACTTCCCCATCCAGCTGGCTTTAATCTCAACCTTGTGAAAACTGGTATATATACGGAGTCCCATGACTATGATTTCACGGTAGAGTATTATGAAAGTGACCCAGCAGGGTATTTTTCCCGCTACACTAAAAACAAGCAGTGCAGATAAAATAAACAGCTTGTCGGCTGTAAAATCATGAATGGCACCCAAATAACTTTCCTGTCCTCTTGCTCTTGCAATATATCCATCCAGGAAATCTGTAATCCCCGAAACAATGACTATAATCAAAAGAAACATCTCTTTGTGTGGCCAATCTGATAAATAGACCAGGGTGAGTGGTGCAAAGACCAACCTCAGAAAACTTATAAATTGTGCTATGTGCAGATGTTTCACGACGGCAAGATAAAACAAATCTAAAGATCACATATGATCATGAAATGCCAATATTTCATCTATAATGACTTATCACAAGACAATATGTCATATTATACGGCATGGCACTCAATTTGAAGATGAGCATGTATTAAAAGTAAATAATAAAAAACATGATGGAAACTGGTCAGATTTCAGTACAAACGGAAAACATATTTCCGATAATCAAGAAATTTCTTTACTCGGACCAGGAGATTTTTCTCCGGGAGTTGATTTCAAACGCAATCGATGCGACAACAAAAATTAAAACCCTCTCATCCAAAGGCGATTTCAAGGGTGAGCTTGGTGACCTAACTATTGATATTCTCCTGGATAAGGAAAACAAAACGCTGACCATACGTGATAAAGGTATTGGGACGAGTGAGGCAGAAGTGAAAAAATTCCTGAACCAGGTCGCTTTTTCATCTGCTGAGTCCTTCCTGAAAAAATATAAGGACGATGCAAATATCATCGGTCATTTCGGACTCGGATTCTATAGTGCCTTCATGGTGGCTGAGAAAGTTGAAGTCGATACAAAATCATATAAAACCACACCCCCTGTCAAATGGGTATGTACAGGAAATCCGGAATATGAAATAGGAAAAGGAACAAGAAAAGAAAGAGGAACAGACATCATACTGCATATTTCCGACGACAGTACCGAATTTTTGGAAAATAACAGGATTCAAAACCTGCTTGATAAATATTCCAAGTTTCTTCATGTGCCTATCCGCTTTGGTAAGAAAACCAGAACTGAATGGGAAGGAGAAGGAGAAGACCGGAAAGCTATTGAGATTGAAGAAGAGAATATCATCAATAACACTGATCCCTTATGGAAAAAGAAGCCTAATAAACTGAAAGACGAAGATTACAAGGCTTTTTACAATGAGCTTTATCCTATGAGTCCTGAACCATTGTTCTGGATCCACCTGAATATTGACTTTCCATTTAAGTTGACCGGAATATTGTATTTCCCGAAACTCAACAATAACCTGGAAATGCAAAAGAATAAGATCCAGTTGTATAGCAACCAGGTATATGTAACCGATGATGTTAAAGAGATCGTACCTGAATTCCTATTGTTACTGCATGGAGTCATCGATTCTCCTGACATTCCACTTAACGTATCCAGGTCATATTTACAAAGTGACAGCAATGTGAGAAAGATCACATCTTATATCACCAAGAAGGTTGCAGAAAAGCTAAAAAGTCTTTACAAAAAAGATGAGCAGGCTTTCCGGGACAAATGGGATGATGTCGGGACTTTTGTCAAATACGGAATGATTACAGATGAAAAATTCTATGACAGAGCCCAGAGTTTTGCTTTACTCAAGAATACAAAAAACGAATTCTCACTGATCGACGACTATCTTGCCAAAGTAGCTCCTGTACAGAAAGACAAATACGATAAAACGGTCCTGCTTTATGCCAATAATGAAAAGGATCAGCACAGTTATATTGAATCGGCAGAGAACTATGGATATGATGTTTTGTTGATGAACAACATTATCGATAATCACCTCATGCAACACCTGGAACAGAAAAAAGAGAAAGTTACTTTTGTTCGGGTTGATTCTGACACCACCGATAAACTGGTTCAAAAAGAAGAAGAAAAAGAATCTGTGCTTTCGGAAAAAGAAATTGGAAAAATCAAAGACATCTTCGAAACATCCCTTGGAGAAATAAAAGGCGGTTTCATAGAAACACGTGCATTGTCGCCTGAAGATTACCCGGTTTTAATCACACGCCCGGAGTTTATGAGAAGAATGAAGGAAATGCAGATGATGCAAGGCATGTCATTAGGAGATATGCCTGATAGCCATAATGTAGTAATCAATACAAACCATGAACTGGTAGCCAAAAAGATTCTTGCCATGAAGAGCAAGGAAAAGAAAGAAAGGTTTGCCAACTACTTATACAACCTGGCAAGGCTGAATCAAAATATGCTCAAGGGAGAAGAGCTCAACAATTTTATAAAAACCAGTATAGAATTTTTGAAGTAGGTTCCGGTATCTTGAGTTTAGGAGTTTGTGATCATGGTCCACCTTCGTGTGGACACTTCGGCGGATGGGAAGATTATTATTCTAATGAATAAAGGTTCAATTTTGAATATTGATCTTGAAAATTACTCTAAAGCTTTTTGACAATAAACTAATCAATATTAAAACTGTTAGTTTAATGCATTCGCAACTGAAAATACTTTCAGAATAGAATAGTTATTTTTGCGGTCTAAATAAGTACAATATGCCATTCGACATTCAAATGATCAGAGATTTCTACGGTTCTTTTGCACAAAAGGTTGATTATGCCAAAGCTACGCTTGGCAGACCAATGACCCTGGCTGAAAAAATTCTTTATGCGCACCTGCATGAAGATTCTCCTTTACAGCGATATGAAAGAGGAAAGAACTATGTCTTTTTTGCGCCTGACAGGGTAGCTATGCAGGATGCAACTGCTCAAATGGCATTATTGCAATTTATGATGGCCGGGAAAGATAAGGTTGCTGTCCCTTCAACTGTGCATTGTGATCACCTTATACAGGCAAAAGTTGGTGCTAATGAAGATTTGGCAATTGCCAATGAAGTGAATTCAGAAGTATATGATTTTCTCGAATCTGTTTCTGACAAATATGGTATTGGATTCTGGAAGCCTGGTGCTGGGATTATTCATCAGGTTGTTCTTGAGAATTATGCCTTTCCGGGAGGAATGATGATTGGAACCGATTCGCATACAGTAAATGCAGGCGGCCTTGGAATGATTGCTATTGGCGTTGGTGGTGCTGATGCGGTTGATGTAATGGCAGGGATGCCCTGGGAACTGAAAATGCCAAAGTTGATCGGCGTGAAATTGACTGGAGAGTTGTCAGGCTGGACAAGTGCTAAAGATGTTATCCTGAAAGTAGCGGGAATCGTAACTGCAAAAGGAGGAACAGGGGCTATTGTTGAATATTTTGGTCCTGGAGCAACAAGCATGTCATGTACAAGTAAGGGTACAATCTGTAACATGGGCGCTGAAATAGGTGCAACGACATCTACTTTCGGATATGATGAATCAATGGACAGATATCTTAGAGCCACAGGAAGAGCAAAGTTTGCTGATATGGCAAACGAAATTAAAGAGCACCTTACTGGTGATCCTGAATGTTATAATAACCCTGAAAAATATTTTGACCAGGTCATTGAAATCGACCTGGACACATTAGAGCCCCTTCTGAATGGACCATTCACCCCGGATTTGGCTACGCCTGTTTCAAAAATGGCAGAAACTGCTGAGAAGAATGGTTGGCCTACAGAGCTGGAATATTGCCTGATTGGGTCATGCACAAACTCTTCTTATGAGGATATTTCCAGAGCAGCTTCCATAGCTCAGCAAGCGATCGATAAGGGATTAACAGCGAAGTCGCAGTTAACCGTTACACCAGGTTCTGAGCAAGTAAGATTTACAATTGAAAGGGACGGGCTCATTGAGACACTTGAAGGAATAGGTGCAATGGTATTTGCCAATGCATGTGGTCCATGCATTGGTCAATGGGCACGATTCAATGACCCCTTGAAAGCTCCAAAGAACAGTATCGTGCATTCATTCAATAGAAACTTTTCAAAAAGAGCTGATGGTAGTCCGAACACACATGCCTTTGTTGCTTCACCGGAATTGGTCACAGCGATTGCATTAAGTGGAAAGCTGGGATTTAATCCAATCACAGATACCCTGACCAATGATAAAGGAGAGGCGGTGAAACTGGACCCTCCAACAGGTCACGAGTTACCACCAAAAGGATTTGATGTTCAAGATCCGGGTTATAATGCACCTGCAGAAGACGGATCAGAAATTGAAGTTGTCGTAAACCCTGACTCTGACAGGCTCCAGTTGTTGACACCTTTTGAAGTTATTGATGCCAGCCAATTGCAGAATATGAGGCTTTTGATCAAAGCCAAAGGAAAATGTACGACAGACCATATTTCAATGGCTGGTCCATGGCTGAAGTTCAGGGGACACCTGGAAAATATTTCCAACAACTGTTTTATAGGTGCCATCAACTACTTCAATGATGAAGCCAATAATGTAGCAAACTTTGTTAACCATCCGGAAAATGCGGAATTCATGGCTGTTCCTGATTCTGCCAGGGCATATAAAGCCGCAGGTATCGGAACAATCGTATTTGGAGAAGAAAACTATGGTGAAGGATCCTCAAGAGAACATGCCGCCATGGAACCACGTCATCTTGGTGTCAAAGCCGTCGTTGTTAAGTCATTTGCCCGAATCCATGAAACCAACCTTAAAAAACAGGGCATGCTGGCATTGACGTTTGAAAACCCGGCAGACTACGATCTTATAAGACAAGATGACAAAATCAGTATCCTGGGCTTTAATGAAATGAAAAGAGGTAAACCTTTAATGATTCAACTCCTGCATTCTGATGGTACTATCGACAGTTTTAATGTCAACCACACTTATAATGAAGCACAGATTGAATGGGTAAGGGAAGGTAGTGCACTGAACAAGATTCGTAAGGATATGGGTGTCTCTTAAAAGAGAGCTTAGCACAAAAGTTAATAAGGAGCCTTAGCGCATTACACGCACAACTGTATTCAATAACAGGTTGGATTCACAACTAAGTAGTTTATCCAGAGATTTGTCCGCAGCAGTCGATATCACATTGATGTTATCAATGACACGTATAAATTCCCTGGATTGTTCACAGGATACTTTTGTATCGGAAAGATTTCGGGTTAATTCAATCATGGGATTAAGTTCCTGTTTCTTTCTTTTCAACAGAACCTTCTTGAATACACTCCAGAAATCTTTTTCTGCAACATAGTAATCTTTCCTTTCTCCCGGTATCGATCTCCTGTAGACAATACCCCAGTCAACCAAGGCACGTAAGTTCATATTGGCATTCCCTCCTGATATATCAAGTTCCTCCTTGATTTGATCTGCACATACAGGTGTGGGACTGATAAGTAGTAGTGCATGAATTTGACCCATTGTTCTGCAAATACCCCAGCTACACCCAAGTTCTCCCCAGGTTGAAATAAACTGTTCTTTTGCTTCTGAAAAATCCATGATAGTAACTTAATATAAATCAAATGGATTATTTGTGAAAAAGTTGAGTTATTTCTCCTCTTTCTTATAAAATGGTAGTTTGACAATCGTCGCGGATAATACCTTATTTCTGAGTTTAATGCCTATTTCAGATCCAATTTTGGCGTTTTCCTTTTTGACATAACCCAGACCAATTGGAATTTGGAGTGATGGGGATAACGTACCTGATGTCACTGTTCCAATGACGTTTTCTTCCTGGTCAACTATCTCGTAACCATGTCTCGGAACCCTCCTGTCATCCACTTTAAACGCCACCAGTTTTTTCTTTATCCCTTCTTTTCTCTGATTGACAAATATTTCTTTTGAATGAAATTCTGTTTCTTTTTTTGTTTTGGTAATCCAGCCGAGACCGGCTTCTATCGGAGAGGTTTTGTCATCAATATCATTACCATAGAGACAGAAACCCATTTCCAGTCGTAAAGTAT
>JAHHJO010000173.1:0-2366 GCA_018680275.1 Bacteroidia bacterium | reverse complement strand
TGGTATAAACTGGAAACTAGTTGTCATTTGATTAGTTAATGGCAGCGATTTTCACATTAATGATACTTCTTTCTGAATTTTATAGTGTTTGTGGAGAACACGAACCCTTAAGTGAGAAATATAATAGAATGAATATCCCGAAAACAGATGACCTACATAGGCTGATACCGGTGACTTTAACACTCTCGTCGGTAATCATTCTGACGTTTTCGACATCTAGATTATTTCTTACAAAAGGTGGTGGGATTTTTGCAATCCTGATCATATGTTGCTGGCGGTATATGCTATACGGCCATTTGGTATTTGATCGAAATGTAACCTTTTTTAAACGCAACCTGTAGAAATGAGAAACCTTTACACGCTCTCTTCTAACTCTTCTGTACTATCAGTAGAGAAATTTTTATTTGGGAATTTTAATCCTGTAAAACATTTTTCAAGATTAGTACTGATCCCAATATTTATAATCTTCACCTTTGGTATAAAGACCTTTGCGTTTGATACCTGGGATCACGGAGACACTCCTGATGAATTTTCCATATTAAATATTGATGTATCCGAAGAGGATAACTATGCGCTTTTGTCAGCGGAAGTTGACAGGGAGAATATCATAAATAATAAAATCTTCAAGGCATTGTTGATGGTAATGGCTACCGCTGATCCCACAGCTTGTTATGGAGTAGATGATGATAATAATATCCTTGTCAAAATGAATAGATCTACTGGTTCTGTTTCAACTATTGGAAACCTTGGGGTATCAAATGTTGAAGCTATTGCATTTACAGAAGATGCCACTACATTATATGCCGCAAATGCCGGTGACTTTGGGACACTGGATTTAAATTCAGGCACATTTACTTCAATTGGTTCTTTTGGTACAGGTACAGGAGACCAGGGATCTGTTGATTTTAATGATGCTGACGGATTAATGCTTGATGCAACAACAGGAATTGTGTATGCTACGGAAAGGTATGGAGATGGAGGCGCACCTGCAGATGTATTATTCCAGGTAAATACTTCTACCGGGTCACACGTAAATGGTGCCTTCGGTGGAGACGATTATGTGACAATACAGCCGGTAACTTTTGGTGGAACTACTTATTATGACATTGATGACATAGCCGTAGACCCTGTTTCGGGACAGATGTATGGTATTGCAAATAACGGTGGTGGAATAAACCTCCTTGTAACAATTGACAAAACGAATGGTAATACTTCAATAGTTGGAACTTTTAATATTGGTGGATCAAACATTAATGATGTTGAAGGATTATCCTTCTACAATGACGGTACTCTTTATGCTTCAAGCGGAGATTCTCCTGCTGATATGTATTTGGTTGACTAGACTAATGCATCTTCAACGATCATTGGTACATTCTCTCCGGGTGGTGACTATGAAGCTCTTGGATGTCTTACTGCTGAGGGAATGGTAGTACAGGGGGATTGCTGTGATGAAGCTGATTTTAATAAACCTTCAGAATTGACATTCAGATTCCTAAGTGGTGGCTGCGCTGAAGATGATAACAGCCAGGTTCCAATTGGTAAAGCCAGTTGTAATGGTGGTGTGACAGGCCCGGGCCCTTATAGCTATACTGCTGCAGACGGGAATAATGTTTTCCAGACAGGAACCATTTCTCTAGGGGATGTCTTCACGATAATTGATGGCGGATCACAACTTCCAAATCCCACTACAATTTCAATAGATGGTGGACAGGAAATTATTGAAATACATACCTCATGTTCAGCGCCATTGATTCCAGGCGAGAGATATGGAAGTCTTGAACTTCTATCAATGGTAGATGGCGATGGAACAGAATGCGGGGATCCATGCCCGGATCCCATATTGACGGGCAACACTGAACAGTGTTTAGAAAATACAGCGAATTTTTCTCTTGCTTTTCCAGAAGCAGGAGTTTCTTATGTTTGGGACTTTGGTTTGGATGCCAGTCCTGCAGGTTACACCGGTCAGACTCCTCCACCGGTTACATATTCTTCAATAGGTTGGAAAGAAATCAGCGTGACACAGGATGGAACATGTGAAAAGACATTGACAATTTATGTTGGTGAATGTTCTTGTCCGGTTCCAATTATAAATTATGATCCTGTTTGTGAAACTTTATCTACAACATTTTCTACAGCTGATCTTGGTGATGATTATGAATACGAATGGAATTTTGGAGCAGGAGCAACACCTGCCACTGCAACTGGTATGGGACCACATATGGTTACCTATTCAGTCTTAGGTTCTGCAACGGTAACATTGGATATAGAGAGAACATGTCCTCCTCCAATAGTACCTTCAGGTGATTGTTGTGAAGCTGGGGACCCGGTAGAAATGTCATTCATATATGTGGGAACTAATATTTATT
>JAHHJO010000240.1:0-2712 GCA_018680275.1 Bacteroidia bacterium | reverse complement strand
ACGAAGGGTCGTGCCTCCATGCCCGACATATATATTTTCTCTGTCAGTTTTTAATACATCCTCTAAAATGCGCGTATCTGAACCTGTGGATAAATTTTCTATCTCAAAGCCATCTTTACAAAGTGCTTTGATTATCAATACCCTGTTTGAAATACTTTTCGATCCTGGTAAATCAATTGTTCCTGACAATGCACCATTGGGTCCCGAAATCTTGATTGCATTCATCTTGTCATCCAACTAAATTCTATGATCTCCCTGGTATCGGGATGCAGGCTAAGGGCCACAGGACAATGATGCGCAGCCTTTTCTATAATCTTCATTTCCCTCGAACTATAACTCCCTGCAGGCATGATAATATGAATTTTTATTTCCTGGATTCTCCTTGGGTTGGAATCCATTGTTTTGTAGACTTCAGCTTTTGCACCTTCAATATTAATATTATGATTTCGTGCGGCGATACCCATAATTGTCAGTATACAACTTCCAAGTGAAGCACAAGTCAAATCAGTAGGAGAAAAAGCTTCTCCTTTTCCCTGGTTATCCAAAGGTGCATCAGTATAAATAACATCTCCGGACCGGATATGCCTGGCTTCCGTTCTTAACTCTCCTTTATATTCAATTTCTGCTATCAAGAATTTTCTTTTTTAGCACGTTGTTCCTGACCATGTTTTTCATACCTGTCAATAATATCCTTGACAAGCCTGTGCCTGACAACATCTTCCGAACTTAAAAACAGTTTGGCAATGCCATTAACATCTGAGAGGATATCAAGCGCTTTGAACAAGCCGGACTTCTGGTTATAGGGTAGATCTACCTGGGAGAGGTCCCCTGTAATAATACATTTTGCTGATGGTCCCAGGCGCGTAAGAAACATTTTGATCTGTGTAGCAGTTGCATTCTGTGCTTCATCCAGTATAATAAAGGAATTATCCAATGTACGACCTCTCATAAATGCCAGGGGAGCAACTTCAATAATCCGGTTTTGCATAAAAAGATTAAGCTTCTCAAGTGGAAGCATATCATCCAGGGCATCATAAAGAGGAATGAGGTAAGGGTCAATCTTATCCTTGAGGTCCCCGGGCAAGAAACCAAGGTTTTCACCAGCTTCAACAGCCGGACGTGTTAATATGATTTTTCTGACCACTTTTGTTTTCAGAGCCCGAACTGCCAAGGCAACAGCTGTATACGTTTTTCCTGTACCTGCAGGACCTATGGCAAAAAGGATATCATTGCTATCTGATAACTCTACCATTCGTTTCTGGTTTCTTGTCCGGGCCTTGATCGGCCGTGCATTCCTGCCATAAACAATAACATTTGCATTTACCGAACCATCCCTGGCATCCTTTTGATCCTGTTCCAGTTCATATGTAAGGTTGCCATTCAAAACATCTTTGACTTTTTGAATAGATAAGGGGTTATTACTTCGAACAATTTTCACAAGTTGCTCGACTTTGGCTTTCGCACTTTGTGCGTCTTTCTTTTTACCAGATATTTTAAGATTTTCTCCCCTTGAGGTGATCAGAAGTTCAGGATATGCCTTCTTAATCAGGTTAAGTTTGGAATTTCTCTCCCCATATAACTCCAATGGATCGATGCCATCGATTTTCAATACAATTTCGCTCAATACTTTCTTTCCGATTTTAATAATTTATGAATTACAAAATTACAGACAATATAAACTATATTTCAAGGATTTGGTGAGACATATTATTTTTAAAAACATATTAAAAAAATTCATCATTTATAGATATTTGACTTTACTTTGCTTAAAGACATATGCAAATAGTCACATTAATATCTGATTTTGGAATTAAAGATCATTATGCTTCCCTGCTTAAGGGTACAATTCTTAATCTGAATTCAGATATCCAGTTCGTAGATGTTACTCATCTTGTGGATACCTATGACATCCGGCAGGCTTCATATTTCCTGAATGCTATCTGTAAAAAATTTCCAAAAGGAACCATTCATATTGTAGCTGTCAATAACTATTATGACCCGGGATATGAAATTATTTGTTTTGAATACAAAGGGCATTATTACATTGGACCCAATAACGGTGTATTCAGTCTTGCATTTGATTCTATCGATGAAGAGCATATTTACAAAATAGAATACGATGAAACAGAGCGAGACCTCTTTAATCTCATTGCTCATGGAGTTAGTTTGATATCCCAACAAATGTCAATTACAGAAGTTGGAACTCCGCTGAATAGTTTCGAGAAAAAAATTGATATTAAACCTGTCCAGACACAAAATGAAATAAGAGCAACTATCATCCACGTAGACAAATATGAAAACGTCATCATAAATGTTCACCGGGAGTTTTTCGAACATATACGCAACGACAGGCCATTCGAAATATTTTTTAAATACTATAATCCGATTACTGAAATTTCAAATACCTATTCGGATGTACCCATTGGAGAGGTGCTGGCTCTATTCAATTCAGCCAATTATCTTGAAATTGCCCTGAATATGGGAAAGGCTTCATCCCAACTTGACCTGCTCAAAGATGAGACTATTCAAATCAGGTTCCTATGATTGTCAGAATTGTAAGAATGGAATTCCAAAAAGATAAAATTGAAGAATTTAAAAAACTCTTCAGAGAAAGAAAAGAGAAGATCAGATCCTTCCCCGGTTGCAAATACCTGGAATTGTTACAGGGACTGAATTCAATGGATAATGTGTTTATAACCTATAGTTATTGGG
>JAHHJO010000343.1:0-2968 GCA_018680275.1 Bacteroidia bacterium | reverse complement strand
GAACGGAATGGGAGATGAAACTAAAATCACTTCTGACGGAACATTATTGAGATATGAAGGCACAGCCTCACCTGACGGAAAGTGGCTGGCCTATAGTGATCTTGGAGATAACATGTACATCCTGGATATTTCAACAGGAATCAGCGAGAAAATATCATCCAATACTCAAGGTATCGGGGGTTTCTCATGGGCTCCTGACAGCAAGTGGCTTGCTTTTGCTCAGAATGCAATGAATACTATGTCACAGATACACATATATAATGTAGACAGTAAAGAAAGTTTTGAGTTGACCACTGACAGGGCCAATAGTTTTGATCCCTGCTGGAGTCCCGATGGCAAATTCATATATTTTATATCAGACCGGAGTTTTACGACACTTGTTGGCAGTCCTTGGGGACCGAGACAACCTGAACCTTATTTTGATGCCAGTGAAAAAATATATCATGTCAGTCTGACAAAAGAAACAAGATCGCCTTTCAGACCTGGCGATGAATTATTTGCAGGTGAAGAAAAGGAAGATAAAAAGAAAGACACGGATGAAAAGGAAAAAAAAGATGCCAAAGACGTTGAGGTTCTCATTGACAAGCAAGGTATAAAAGAAAGAATTATTGAAGTCCCGGTAAAACCGGGAAACTACCGTAACCTTGCCCTAAACGATAAAACACTCTATTTCATCGCTTCAGGTACAGGCGTCGATGCCAAAAACCATCTGTATTGTGCTGAAATAAAAAACGAGGATGTTAAAGCAAAAAGAATCCTTGAAGATGTCCGGGGATTCAAGATGACACAGAATGGTAAAAAACTGTTGATTCGCAAAGGCAAGCATTTCTATATGAGCAAAGCAGGCACCAGTGAACTGGATCTCAAGGAAGATAAAATTGACTTGAACGGATGGAAGTTTTCTATCGTGCCCAGGGAAGATTGGACACAGATTTTCACAGATGCCTGGAGGATGGAAAGAGATTATTTCTATGACAGGAATATGCATGGTGTGGACTGGAAAGCCATGTATGAAAAATATCTTGCTTTGGTAGATCGTGTGACGACACGAAATGAATTATCAGACCTGATTGGAAGGTTTGTTGGTGAATTATCTGCATTGCATACCAGCGTCAGAGGCGGTGACATACGTAATGACTCAAAAAATATAATCGTGGCCAACCTGGGAGGAGTTTTCAGCAGGGATGACGCAGCTGGCGGATACAGGATTGACTATATATACAAAGCAGATCCTGACTACCCGGATGAAAAATCACCTCTTGATGACCCATACCTGGACATTCATGAAGGAGACATCATTACAGCAATTAATGGTGTTAAGACTTTATCGGTTTCAGACATGGGATCCTTGTTAAGAAACCAGTCCGGGAAGCAAGTCAGAATAAGTTTAAAACGGCAAAGTACTGAACGTGATGTCATTGTAAAACCAATTCCTAATTCATTCAACCTTAGGTACCGGGACTGGGAATATAACAACAGGTTGTATGTCGAGGAAAAATCAGGAAATGACATTGGATACCTTCACCTCAGGGCCATGGGCAGCAATGATATCAACCAATTTTATCGGGAGTTTTACCCTGTGTTCAACAGGAAAGGGCTTATTATAGATGTCAGGTACAACTGGGGAGGAAACATAGACAGTTATATTCTTGAAAAACTTCTAAGAAAAGCCTGGATGTACTGGAAAGGTCGTAGTGGCGAACCAGCCTGGAATATGCAATATGCTTTTCGTGGCCATATTGTCGTCCTGGTGAATGAAAACACCTATTCTGACGGAGAAGCATTTGCAGATGGTTTCAGGAGACTGGGACTGGGTAAGACGATTGGAAAACGCACCTGGGGTGGAGAAATATGGTTGTCCAGCGCAAACCGCCTTAGCGATGGTGGAATAGCACGGGCACCAATGTGGGGAGTATATGCAGATGGTGAATGGTTGATTGAAGGACATGGATTTGTTCCTGATATTGAGGTAGATAACCTGCCACACCAAACCTTTAATGGCAATGATGCTCAAATGGATGCTGCATTAAACCATCTTGAAGACCTGATCAAGGCTGACCCCAGAGAGGTACCCCAAGCTCCGGAGTTTCCTGACAAGTCATTTAAGAACAACAGGTAAGACCAAGTCATTATGATTTAAACAACCACTGTTCTGGATAACAACCAGGCGCATGCTAAGTTATATTAATTGTAAAAATGCATCCTTGGGGTTTCTTTGCTCAATTAAGAATGCTGTGATTCTGAACACAAGCTGATTATTATTGTTAATAATCCGATATCCATAGCTTGTTCAGGGAAGCACCTTGACCAGCATTCTAAAGATGATAATTATGAAGTCACAAGTATCCGACAAGGACAGAGTTATCGAAATGGCATGGGAAGACAGAACGCCTTTTTCGGCTATTGAATTCCAATTCGGATTATCAGAATCTGAGGTTATAAAATTGATGAGGAAGGAATTAAAACATAGTTCCTTCAAAAGATGGAGAAAACGGGTAAATAGTGGCAAAAGTCAAAAACATTTGAAGAAAAGAACTCCCGGAATGATCCGTTTTAAATGCAGCCGTCAAAAACATATTTCTAATAATAAAATCTCCAAAAGATAAATTTTCCGGTCACCATAAATGATATTCGAGAAAGGATCAAAGAAATTGATCCTGAAAAATATGCATATACACGCAATTATGGAAACGGCGCTGTAACAGGATTAAGTCCATACATATCAAGAGGCGTTATTTCAACCACGCAGGTATATGATTATATAAAATCCATGAATCTTCCCTGGAATAAAACAGAAAAATTAGTCCAGGAACTGGCCTGGCGTGATTACTGGCAACAAGTGTGGGTAGCAAAAAAGGAATTGATTTTTTCAGACTTGAAACAAAAGCAACTTGATGTAGATGATTATTTGATTTCTAAAGCTGTTAAAGCAAAAACCGGCATCCGGTCAATAGATCATGCTATAGGC
>JAHHJO010000536.1:0-2064 GCA_018680275.1 Bacteroidia bacterium | reverse complement strand
GCAACCCACTTGTGAAGAGACGCAAACTGTAAATCTTTTATCCCCGGGAACCGGAATCAGTACAGATTCTATCATCAAGCCATCATGGAGCTGGAGGCGACTTTTAATTGTCCCATCAGAGCTTTTCTGAATTTTATCAACGGTAACAGGAGAGAAGTGAAATGCTTGATTAAGCGATGCCCTCAGATCTTTCGGAATATTTCGCATTTCATCAAAGGAGATGACAGATTTTTTCCAAATCCACTCCCATATCTGACTGGCACGAAAAGAAGGTTGATTTATGCTGGCAATATATTCCAGCAAGGTGGATTTATCAATCTTCCTGATATCTGTGCTTTGTAATTCCATGGAAAGGCAAAACTAAGCAATCAAATAAAGAGATGCCTGTTTTGTATCTTTATTAAAAGCTATCTCTATTTTTGTAATATGGTATTGATCATTCTAATCCTGTTGTTTTTAGTATTGTCTGCATTCTTTTCGGGATCGGAAATCGCCTTTATTTCTGCCAACAAGCTGGGGATTGCAGTTAAGAAGGAACAAAAGACGAAAACAGGGCAGATCATTTCCGGGTTTTACGAAAAGCCTCAAAGCTTTCTCAGTACAATGCTGGTAGGGAATAATATTGCCTTAGTGGCATTCACCTATTTCATGACAGCTTTTTTAATGCCGATTATAGAGCCCGGATTTGGAGATGGTGTTTTATCCTTGCTGATCTACACATTGATTACAACAGTAATCATTCTGATTGCAGGTGAGTTTTTCCCTAAAACCTATTTCAATCTCCATTCCACTAAAATGCTTTTTTTATTTGCCTACCCGCTCTATTTTTTTAGAAAGTTATTGGCAGTTCCAACTTACATGATGATAGGATTATCCAAGTTTCTTCTAAAACAGGTTCTTAGGGTGCCTGTAGAGAATGCAGAGGATGACCTGACACGCCTTGATCTAGAAAATTTCATCGCGGATAGTCTGAGTGATGACCAGGATGATATAGACAAGGAAATACTAACCAATGCACTTAACCTCGGACACCTGAAAGTTTCAGATGGGATGGTTCCAAGAACTGAAATTGTATCAATTGATAATGAAGCCAGTACAGAGGAACTAATTGAGGTATTCAAAGACTCGAAGCTTTCAAGAATCATTGTAACCGATGGCGATGCAGATAATATTGAAGGTTATATTCATCATCAACAGTTGCTTCATAATCCAGGAACCATAAAGAAAATGAAAATGGATATTCTTTATGTACCTGAGGTAATGAACCTGAAAGATCTGATGTTACAGTTCATTAAGGATGAATCATCCATCGCATGTGTTGTCGATGAATTTGGGGGCACTGCAGGGATTATTACACTTGAAGATATTCTTGAAGAAATATTTGGGGAGATTGAAGACGAACATGATGTTGAAGAGTATACGATGGAAAAAATTGACGATAATGAATATCTGTTTTCCGGACGGCTAGAAGTAGACTTTATCAACGAAAAATTTCCTGAACTGGAACTACCAGAAGGCGAATATCAGACACTTTCAGGGTATATAGTTATGACCTCGGAAACTATCCCATTACTTGGAGAACAGGTGGAACTGGGTTCGAATATCTTTAAAATTGAAGAGGTGGATGACACAAAAATTGAAATTGTCAGGGTCATTCATAATCCTGAAGTAGATGAATGAGTATCTAAATGAAGTTCTCCCGGAATTTTTAAACTACTTTCTTATTTCTTAACACATATTTATAAAAAAAAGGCCCTTGTAAGCTATTAACAAGGACCTTGGGTATTAGGTGTTATTAGTCTTATAATGTGTTAAAAAGTTTAGTTGCTTTGCTTAATGTCAATTCTGTGCCAAGAATGAATTAATACATGAATTAGTTCAAAAATGACAATTAACTGTCATTTTATTCACCATATGTAATCCTGTAAATAGCATCAGCAAAGTCATCACTTACTAGCATCGAACCATCCGGTAGCATCTCAATATCAACCGGTCTACCCCATGCTTCATCTGTATCTTCATTTAACCACCCATATGCAAAGGGTTCATAACTTGTGGATTGAT
>JAHHJO010000388.1:0-2269 GCA_018680275.1 Bacteroidia bacterium | reverse complement strand
GGGCTGGGTTGTGAGTTCACCGTCATTCTCAGCGATGATAGCCATGCTTTTTGCAGGACGCCTGAGTGATGTTGTCGGAAGAAAGAGGATCCTGATTATTGTTGCATTTTTATACGCACTGTCGGCTATTATGTCTGCCTATGCCAGTTCATACGAAATGCTATATATCGCACGAATGATCGGTGGTGTAGCCTTTGGTTCAGCGCTTATTCTGGCGCCTACTTATATAGCCGAGATATCGACTTCTGAAAACAGGGGAAAGCTTGTTTCAATCCAGCAATTAAATATTGTCCTTGGATTCTTTGCCGCTTTTTTAAGCAATTACTTCTTTAATAAATATAACACCTCAGGTACATCATTTTTAACCGATGAAAATGTGTGGCGCTGGATGCTGGGTGTTGAGATGATACCAGCCACTCTGTATTTCATATGTTTATTCTTTGTGCCAAGGAGTCCCAGGTGGCTGTATGCCAATAATGAGGTTGAAGAAGCCAAGAGTGTACTGAACAAGATACATGGTTTTGGTACCGCTGAACTGGAAATTCATGCTATCGAAGAAAACATCAAACTATCAAGGATTGCGGAAGGTGTAAGCATAAAAGATCTCCTGAAACCGGCTTTAAGATATATTATGATTGTTGGTCTGGTCATCGGTGTACTGCAGCAGATTTCCGGTATCAACGCCATCTATTTTTATGCAACATCTATTTTTAAGCAAACAGGAATCGGGACTGATGCATCCTTTGCATCCGGTATATTGCTGAGTACGATTACAGTCATTTTTACCATTGTTGCTATTGTACTGATAGACAAAATGGGTCGAAGGCCATTGCTACTGGTAGGAATCTCCGGAATTGCAGTGAGTTTGTTTTTATGCGCATATGGATTTAACCAGGCGACATACGAGCTGACTTCTTCTGAGATAAAGACATTGGAAAATTTTGACAATAGTAGATTAGAACCTATTGCAGGTAAGATCTATGAAAATGACCTGGACTTCAAGAACGACATGAAATCCATTTTGGGTAACCAGGTTTATGCAAAGAACGAAGGGGCGATCCTGGAAGCAGCGACCAATATGAATGCCTTGTTGGTACTTATTGGTATCCTTGGATTCATTGCCTGTTTTGCTTTTTCACTCGGACCTGTCATGTGGGTCATGTTGTCTGAACTATATCCTTTAAAATACCGGGGAATGGCCATCGGTGTCATCGGCTTTGTCAATTCCTTTGTCAGCTGGCTCATTCAACAAATATTCCCATGGGAGCTATCAAATTTGGGGAATGCTCTAACTTTTTTGCTTTTTGCTTTAGTGGCTATGGTCGGATTTTTTATCTTGTTAAAGATCCTGCCTGAAACGAAGGGTAAATCATTGGAGCAGATTGAGAAGGAACTGGTGAGGGCATGAAAAAGACCGTCAAAATGGTAAGTCCTCAAGAGTCAGTTCTGATAATTTGATTTAAATGTATTCCTTAATTGGAATTGGTCGATGCAGAATTTATATAAAACCAAACATTTTTATAATGGGGAAAATTAAATACTTATTTGCCTATATCCTTCCGTTATTTGCACTTTTCACTTTTCACACCACTGGTATATATGCTTATTTCGGATTGATATTTCTATATGTCATTGTACCTGTAGCAGAGCAAATATTTCCTCCTGACAGCTATAATTTTGTCGAAGCAGAAAAAGAACTGGCAAAGGAGGATATGTTCTATGACCTGGTTTTATACCTGATGGTACCGTTTCATCTTTTCGTGATCTATACTTTTCTAACGACCATTTCAGATCCTGGATTAACCCGATCAGATATCATTGCGAGGGTATTGATGATGGGTACAATTCTCGGGGTTATAGGGATTAATGTCGGTCATGAACTTGGGCATAAAACCACAAACGGCATAAAGCAGATTCTGGCCCATGTATTGCTGACCACATCGCTCCAAAATCATTTTGTACCCTATCATAATGGCGGCCATCATAAAGATATTGGAACACCCGGAGATCTTACATCAGCAAGGAAAGGAGATAATTTTTACTTGTTTGCATTACGGTCTCAAATCGGCGGTTATTTCAAAACCTGGAATTTAGAAGCTATAAGACTCAAAGCAATAGGAAGGAATCCCAAATTGAATCCAATGATATTGTACACATTACTGCCAATGTCACTATTAGTTAGTATTTATTTTTTCTTTGGTTTTTTTGTCACTTTCTCTTATTTCATTGCCGGGGTTTATGGAATAGCCATATTGGAATCCCAGAACTA
>JAHHJO010000185.1:0-2813 GCA_018680275.1 Bacteroidia bacterium | reverse complement strand
CATCTACTTGTGTACGCCATACAAATATATCATCAGATCCATCTCTGTTAATTAGTGTAAAGTCAGTCTGTATTTTAAGTTTATGTCCGACTATGAATTTGTTGATTCCAAAAGTATGTTGTGTTTCATCACGTGAGACACCTTCATCTGGTTGGATGTTAGTATATCTGTATGCGACTTCCCAGCCTTTACCTGTCATATATCCTCCTTGTACATTTAAGCCAGTACCTGTGAAAAATGTTCCAATTTCATTACCATCAGCATCAAGAACAAATGGATCATCATCGTCCGTCTGTTTATGAGCATATTCAGCCATAATGGATAGGTTTTTATGTTTGAACATCATGTCAGCAAAGAATGTACTGAGTGTCTTTCCAACATAATTTCCATCTCCGTCAGTTATGAAAGATCCCAATTGTCCTCTTTCCCTGACACTGTTATTGTTATTGTCATAGGTGAAACACACTGAAAGCTTTGGTTTTTCTTCGTACTTGATAGCAGACCCAATATAATCACCTTTGGATTGAAACGCTCCAAATGGAAGAAATTCGACGCGGTATGTAAGATTGAATCCTCCAAAATAGCCTTCTGTTACATTTCGGCCTTCACCCTGGCTGAATGCCACTATCTCACGCATCAGGAATGTCTCACCTATTTTATGGTGATGTTTCAACTGTAATCCAACATCCCTGTCAATATTGTATCTTGAATTAAGTCTGGATCGATCGACAAATTGAAGATTTCCTGATGAAATGACTCGTTCAACGTTTCCTGGTAGCTTTCTCTGACCAAATTGAATAGTCCAGTTTTTATAGAAATTATAGGAAACAGATGCATCAAGAACTATATTGGCTGCTCTTCTGAATTCAGGGCCGGTACCACCGCTATTATCCCTGTTAGAAAAAGCAAGCTCCAGTTTATACTGTATTTTCGGACTATGTGCCCATCCATTGAATTTTAGTCTTTGTCTTCTGACGAAGAAACTGGCATCATAATCAGTCAGGCTTCCATCCTTACTTGTCCATTCACCGATATAAAGATTTTGAAATCTATAGCCAATTTTGGAATAATAGCTTGAGTCTTTTCCTAAAATCTGAATTCCTTTCCCAAATTTGGGAGCAGTGATCTGGGATTGCAATGACAACGACAAACCAATCAGAGCAATAAGGCTCAGTAGAATTTTTTTCATGTTACTTAATTAATAGGTTACTTAATAATAGTAAAGGTATTTTTCTAATGTTAAGAGAACATTAATTTTCGTTTCTGTTTGGGATGATCTTGATCATCATACTTGAAAGAGTACAATTAGTAGTGAAAGGAAATTTTAATTAATTAAGATGAAAATGTTTTGGCTATTCTATAAAAAGGACAGACCAGCACAAATATTTTTCCTAAGCAAAATATTAACTACTGGCCTGCAATATTAAGTAACAGCATAAAGTAATTCTCCTTGAGTAAACTGAATCCTAAGTCAATGTTAATTTCATATTAATTATTGTTTGTGCCAGCTTTAAATTCATATATAAAAAAGATGATCCAATTTTCATTGGATCATCTTAATAAAAACTTGATGTAAAATTGCCTCTTATTTCAGATTTTAAATAAATCTGTATCCAAGTGAAAAACTGATTGTCCTTCCAGGCTCAAATAATTCGAACAGCTGTTCACTTGCTCGGTATGAATCATAGATCTTTTGCCTTTTGGAACCCAGAATATTATTGACACCCCAGCTCAGGCTTGTTCTTTTATCATGTCCTAATTTGTTTGTGATTTTAAAATTCAGACTATGGAACGGTTTATTATAGACATCAGCGTTGATTCCAATACCTACAACTGCGAGGCTGCTGCCCTGGACATTATAACTCATATTTGCTTCCCATGTTCTGTCAGGATGAATATAGTTCAGGTAACCATTAAGAATATAAGGTGCCTGGCCCTGCATTTGTCTCGTTTCTTTAATGATTTCACCATCTCTGGCATTGATGACCCTTGATTCATATTCACCGCCAGGACTTTTATCCATTTCGACTTCAGACTGGATGAAGCTCACATTACCGCCCATCCTTATTGTTTCGAATTTAGAAGTGATAAAATCAAGTTTAGTTCTGAATTCCAATTCTACGCCGTATACAGTTCCATCTCCTACATTCCTCGGTTGTAAGTTATCAGGTGCAGATCCACTGAAAGCAACAATTTCAATAGGATCAGTAAATGTTTTATAGAATCCACTCAAAGCAAACATTCTTGAGTTCAGTCCAAAATTTTCAAACCTTAAGTCAAAGTTATTGATATAGGTATTATCCAATTCGATGTTACCAATAAATGTCCTGTCAGAAAGCGCATCATAGATCTGCGCAATCGAAGCTTCTTTGAATGAAGGTCTTGCCAATGTCCTGGAGTAGCTTGCTCTTAAATTTGTCCTTTCCTTCAAAGCATAAATAAAATTCGCTGATGGAAGAAAGTCCGTTGAACTATTCACTTTCTTATTATCATATACAATAGTACCAGCATTATTCTGTCCGGTATATTTGTGCTCAAACATTTCAAATCTTACACCGTAAACAGCTTTTAACTTTTCTGAAACAGGGAATTCATTCATGGCATACATGCCCATTATGGTTTGAGTAGCCTCGAAGGAATTGGCAGGTTCAAAGTTACCAACGATATATGTTCCCTTATCAGTTTCTGGTGTCCAGATCTTATCAGCCAATAAATATTCGTCAGGATCACCTGAAAAATTCAAAGATTCCTGGTCCCTGACGTTCATTTGGTAAGAAAGAATCTCGTAATCTCTATCTTTCATAACATAAGAT
>JAHHJO010000146.1:0-2118 GCA_018680275.1 Bacteroidia bacterium | reverse complement strand
AGTCGGGTGATTAGCTCAGTTGGTTCAGAGCACCTGGTTTACACCCAGGGGGTCGGGAGTTCGAGTCTCTCATCGCCCACAAAAAGCTCAGCAGAGATGCTGGGCTTTTTTATTTAAACATTAAAGCCCAGCCTCTTCCTCCACGGTAAGCTTCAAATCACGAGCAGTTCTTTCCCGGGTCGGTTTCATCAGGTATAATGTCAGGGTAAGAACCAGGGCAATAATTAAAAGCAGTAGATTCCCCTTGCCGAAGAAGATCACGATCGCAATAAGACCGGCACCTTCAACCAGTGCATATTTCATGATCTGTAGTGCCCTGTAATTAATCCACTTTTCTTCAATTGAATCCATGGATTGAATGCCGGGTAAACGTTTATTGTGAAAATAACTGACACCAATTAAATTGGCAACCGCAAGCAGGAGAGCCAATGTCTCATCAACCTGAAGATTAATCCTTAATGCATTCATCTCGGGGTCAGAGAGGAAATAGATCAGGGTTGCTACAACGAGCATACCTAGTACCAGTGCAAGGTGGAGGATTTTGAGGTCTTTCAGGGTGTTTGATTCCATGATATTCAAGTACTTAGTATATAGTACAAAGTACAAAGAAATAAGACGATTGAATTAAGACGCTAGACCTGGTTCGTCTTTTCTTTTGTTTTTAAAGAGTAGAAGACAATTATGGAGGCGCTGAGGAAATAAAACGGACCAACTTTGTCAGCTTCAAGGAGATCGTTGATAAGGATCACAATGTCGATAAGGACAAAACAAATTGCTGCGGCCATAACCAGTTGTTTTTCGGAAAAGGACTTCAGCCTGTGATATGCTTTTTCGGCATAGATGATCGGGAGAAAGGCAAGCAAAACCATAATGATCAGTCCTGGAATGCCTTGTTCGACGGCTACCATCAGGTAGTTGTTATGAATACCCGATTTTTCGGGATTATCACTGACATAGGTTTTATAACTCGTGACAGTATAGGCTTTGTATTGTTCGTAAAAATTTGAAGGTCCGTAACCTGTAAATGGTCGTTCCTTAACCATGTAAAACCCTGCAATCCAACGATAGAACCGTTCCACTGTCGAAATATCTTCCATTTTATATGTGGCTTCTACAAGGTTATCAAACTTGTGATGGGTAATTGTTTTTTCGTAGTTGGGAGCAAAGTCGAGATATTTGTTTTCAACAGAAAGATAAGTGATGCCATAAATTAATATGATAAAACTTAACCCGAGAGCATATTTGCTGAGACGAAAATGGATAACAAAATATACACCTACGGAAAGAAGGACCGCCAGTTGAGCAGCACGTGTGTATGTAAAATATATAGCCAGGAGATAAAAAAGAATCAAAGGAATAAAGAAAAGTTTACCCCATCTTTTATCTGTTTTATAGATGTACCACAGGAATGGAAATACCGCCACAAGCATAATTGCATAATTGACATGATTCCTGAATATCGGCCTGACTGCTTTATTGATCTCATCAAAAGCAAACCCAGTAAGTGCATGACGCGCCATTACATAGGTCATGGCCAATGTTAATCCGATAAGAAGGAAAATAAAGATCTTTCGGAAAGCCTTTTCAGATTTGAATAGTATCAAAGGCAAAAAGAAAAAAGGAAAGACATACCATAATTTGGCCAGGAAGAACTTGAGAGATACGAGCAGGTCCTGTGAAAATACAATTGAAAAGGCAATCCATGCAAGATGAAGGATAATAACCAGACTCACAGGATGTACAAATGCAGCTTTCTTAATATTGCCAATATCCTTAAGTAAGAATAAAAAGCAGATGGCCATCAGGAAAACCATAATGGGCTCTGAAGGCAAATCGGTTCCCAGCCCTCCGGGCAAAGAAACTTCTATGGAAAAGGGCAGTAAAAAGAAAAAGAAATAAAAAATTAAATGCGGGTTCATGACCGCAAGCCCTGTAAATATAAATCCAAGGGGAAGTAAAATCGGAGCAGGACTTTCAAGGTAAACGGATAGTGAAGACAGGACAGCTACTATTCCGAAAAAAATCCAGAAGATTGATTGGTCGTTAAGACGAATTGTTGGGCTCAGGCTAGGCATCCCTGAATTGTTCTTTCCAGTTATTGTTGAATTGATCCTGCAG
>JAHHJO010000475.1:0-24483 GCA_018680275.1 Bacteroidia bacterium | reverse complement strand
GCCCATACGCCTTTTGGTGTTAACGGGGATGAGACCATATCTGTAGCCATGAATATTGCGCCCAGCATCAATCCACCTGAAAAAAGCATAAGCATTGGTGATGGATATGCATGGCTATCGATGATATATAAGACTCCGCTTATTACAAATACAGATACTAATATTGAAACCGGTATCCTCCAGTTCATCATCTTTTTTGCAATCAGGTAGAGTCCACCAAGGATAATAAGTGCGGCGCAGGTTTCTCCGGTTGATCCGCTAATCAAACCAAGCGCCAGTTCATTTGTTTCGGTTGTAATTTTGTCAAATTTAAATGCAGCCAATGGCGTTGCCCCTGATACGACATCAGGTACCGGCTCCATAAATGGCAGAGTAAGTATTGAACCGGATATTGATGAAAACCTGTTTTCCAGGAATGACGGATACCAGGTCGTTATGGCTACCGGGAATGCAGCCTGAAGAACGGCTCTGCCAACAAGGGCAGGATTGAATACATTATATCCGAGCCCACCGAAAATGAATTTACCGAGTGCTATCGTGATGACACCGCCAACAAAACACATCCATAGTGGAAAGGTCGGCGGGAGTGTTAATCCAAGCAAAAGGCCTGCTATCACAGCGGACCAGTCATTGACTGTACTTTCTTTATCAGAAATCCTGCAAAGAAAATGTTCGGTCAATACACAGCTTAAAGTTGTTGTAGTAAGAACCAGTAATGCATTGATACCAAAGGCAAAGACCGCAAAAGCAGCAACCGGCAATAACGCCCAAACAACATTGCGCATGATCTCATCAACAGATCTTCCGCTGCTGATATGGGGAGAGGTACTGATATTTAAAGTCTTATTCAACATGCGCTAATTGTTCTTTAGCTTTTCTTTTTCTAACAATCTTTTTTGACATCCTGAAATATTGTACCAATGGAATATTTGAGGGGCATACAAATGAACAAGACCCGCATTCAAAGCAATCCAAAAGATTATTGGATGCGGCCATCTCATCGTATGCTTCATTTTTTGCCAGTATACCCAGCTTTGACGGATTCAATGATATTGGACAGGCATCAACACAAGCACCACATCTGATACATGGATAGATCCTCTTGTCCTTGCGGGCATCTTTATCTGCAAAGGCAACAATGCCTGAGGTTCCTTTGACAATAGATATATCAAGGTTCGAAACCGATACGCCCATCATTGGCCCACCCATGAATACTTCACTCAGATTTTTATCTACACCTACCTGATCCAGTACATACCTTAGTGGTGTACCTATCGGGATCAGGTAATTTCCTTTTTTTTCTATCGCTGGTCCTGTAATGGTCACTACACGTTCCTGGATACCTTTTCCAAATGGAAGCAAGCGGCCGATTTCGGCAACTGTTGCCACGTTAACCACGACAACACCTACATCAATCGGCAAACCTCCTGAGGGGACTTCTTTCCCGAGTACCGAAGTAATCAGCATCTTTTCCGAGCCCTGCGGATATTTGACAGGAACCACACTTACGCTTACCGGCAGATCACCAGGTATGTTTTTTTGCAAATGATCTGCAGCATCCTGTTTGTTGGCTTCAATACCTATTATGGTATTCTTTGCACCTGTACATTTCATCAGGTAACGGATACCTGTATAGATATCATCCTCCTGTTCAAGCATAACCCTATGGTCTGTTGTCAGGTAAGGTTCGCATTCGATACCGTTTAACATCAGCACATCACATTTTTTACCTTCTGGAACCTTGAGTTTCACATGTGTTGGGAATGCCGCACCTCCAAGCCCAACAATTCCGGCATCCTGGATGGCGCGCAGGATTTCATCGGCAGAGGCTTTTGTGTAATCTATGGATTTACCCTGGCTGACTTCCTGGCTTGAGCTGGGAAATGTTTCTAGATAAATCCCCTGAACCATTTGACCTGAAATTGTAGGTACATTGGCTATCTTCCTGATGACTCCCGAAACAGGTGCATGAAGAGGTACTGACACATAAGCAGTTGCTTCTGCCAGCACCTGCCCCCTGTGTACCTCCTGACCCTCCCTCACAATAATTTTGGAAGGAGAACCAATATGCTGAACCATCGGCAGGATGATCAAAGGCGAAAAGGGGAACTGCCTGATGGGCAAACCATTGGTTTCGCTTTTGTTTTCAGGCGGATGAACGCCGTGTTTGAAAGTATTTCGATGTCTAAATATTCCCATCACTTCTTTTTGGTTCAATGACTGAAACCATGTTCATCCTAATTAAATTTTTCGCCTCGACTAATCCATTTCTCGATATCCTTTTCGTTCTTATCTGCTGGCAAACCAGGGTGAATAACCTGTGCCGTACATTTTTCAGCAGCCTTTACAAGATCCTGGTAAGAACCTCCTTTTGGATCTTTGATATAAGCTTTCTTATCATCATTGTAGGCAAATATCTTATCATTCAATTTGATACATTCATCACAGGAAGTACATTCTTCTGTTTCCAGCCATGGTGCCAGGTAACCGCCGTCTGTACCGTTTTGTACGGCAAGTTCTTCCTGCGGTTCTGCAGGCATTGCCAGGTCCATCAGGCTTCCTCCTTCTCCTCCTGCCATTTTCATCAAACCCTGTGCGATATTCTGAACAACTTCAGCTCTTACTTTACTTTCGATATCCACCTCTTCAGTCTGGTCAAACCTGACTCCTGCCATATCCCTGAGCATAATCCAGAAGTCGCGTCTTTCTTCACATGATTCAACAATCTTCTTGGCCACCAGGACTCTATTTAATCTTTGTTTTCTGTCGACAGCCCATATATAAGGGAATTTGCCTTCCCTGTCTTCTTCATTCAATTCAAGGAATTCCGAAAGCTGGATCATATTGTCATTCCATGCATCCCTAGGGACTTTCCTGAAATGTTTTCTGAAGCGTGCTTCGGTCAAAGCAAAATCTGCAAAGGTCATATCTACCTGCATCGTCTTCTCTTGTCCGTATTCCTTGTATTTCAGATCGTACTTGGGCCAAAGTCTATCCATAGAAGGATTTCCTGAAAGATCAAAGCATTCTTCAGCAGTCACGCCATCTTCCGGATTGTATTTAAAAATCGGATATGCCCTGGATTCCATCGCCAGCTTAGCCTGGTGCGCACCCAGATCATCTCCAACACCATGTTCCGGTTGACAAGTTGTATACAGGTTGAAAATTGCAGGACGTTTGGTCATCAGACCATCAATAAACCCTTCGATCATGTGGCTGGTATTAGCCAGCGTACCCTGGAGTACATATGTGTTCCTGTGAGCCATTGCAATCAAACCAATTTCTTTTCGCGGCTCAGATTTACCTTTTATTACTTTACCGTATTGTGCCATATCAGATACCTGGCCGATAAATCCTGAGGTACACGCCTGCCCACCAGTATTTGAATACACCTGTGTATCTACTACAATAACCTTTATTGGTTTGCCTGAGGCCATCAGTCTTGAAAGGTTTTGGAAACCAATGTCATACATGGCACCATCACCACCCAAAGCTACAACCGGAGGACACAGTAGCCATTCTTCTTCAGAGAACTGCTCCCAGTTGAAATAGGTAAAGAAATCATTGTGTTCACTTGGCCTGTATTCTCCTGAGAGTTCAAGTTCTGCTCTCCGTATAGCTCTGAATCCCTCCGCCATTTTTGACATATGTCCTTCGAAGATACCCATTGCCATAGATGCAGAATCCTGGAATAAGTGGTTGGCCCAAGGGAATGGATATGGATTGAATGGATAGGTACTTCCCCATACAGAGGTACATCCTGTCGCATTACACATACCCATATTTGAACGGCCCTTACCCGTTGTACCATTGGTATATTTCCACTTCAGTTTCTTAAGTTTCGCAAGTAGCTGCGTCACATCTCTTAACCATTCCTGGTCTATTGGCTCACTGCCTTTCGCTGTTTCCAGTTTGCTTGCAATTCCAGCCATTGTAAGATCGCTATTGCTAGTTTCAGACATGATCTTAGACATCATCTCTGCGTCACCGACATCCACAGATCCCAATAGTTTTGCCTGAATATGTCTTTCAAGCTTTTCACATAAATCATCAAGGTGTGCCAGGTGTTTTTTAATTCTTGGTTGCATTAGAGACTCAACTGTAGCCACAAATAAATGAACGACTGTTTTTTCAGAGCAACCTAAACAAGCGCCATCACCACTTGCAAAATTCAGATAGGCATCCTTATTCAAAAGGATGGTTTCCAAAGGACCTATTTTTTCTTCGAGATCATCAATCCTGTTATATTTCTCAGGGGTGTTAGGCAGATCAAGCCACAAATCCCATTCTTTATGCAGTTTGTTTATAGATTCTTCAGTTTGAGTCACTTTGATCAATGCATCATCATCACAAACCTCGATACATTCCATACAACCTTTACATGTCGTTGGATTAATTGTGATGCTGAATAATCCACCGCTGCCTTCTTCTTTCTTTTCATATAAATCAAAGTATGGTCGTGTCAGGGCAAATTTGAAATCGCCCAACTCTTCTTTAAACCACTCAAATTCTTTGACCAGGCCATTTGAATCATCGCTTTGGTCGATCGTCATCTGAATGGCATTTTGCATGAAGTCGTTGACTGTAGCCCCGTTTTGTGATTGATTCATCAGGGTTCGGATGGATCCTTCCATTTTTCTTACAGCCTTTGGAAGATATTCCAATTTGCCATTTTTCTTTTTAACCCTGTTCACAATAGTATCCAGCACATCCGGTAATTCACTTACCAGGCCGGGTATAGCCGTATCCGGGCAAACTGTATAACAATTACCACAAGCTGTACAATTATTTGGAATCCATTCAGGATGATCGAATCGTATACCCGTCATATCCCTGTATAATGATGTGACTGCAGGCATTACACTCATACCAATGAACGGATCTGTTATATTGTCATTACCCATTCCCCTGAGATAAAAATTACCGGTTTGATCCCAGAACCTGTGGATATCACTTAATTGAGATTCGCTTTGAGGAATACTTTTCATCATGACAGGAATCTCCGGGCCTGCATGACCGTTTGAGCCTTCATCGGTTTGTGCCCCGAGTTCTTTGTTCAGTATTTCATGAACTTCATCAAATCCTCTTTTTACGACGCGCATATTGTCATCAACAACACGTTGTCCTTTGGACCCGAATTTACTTTGCAGCTGGTCTTCAATAGCTTTCAGTAGTTTGTCCTCTGACAAACCAGCAGTTTTCATTAATGGAGAAGCTGCAAAAAAAGCACCCTGGAAGGCGATACCCTGCATTCTGAGCTGCAATTCCGGATCTGTAGCTTCTTCACGGGCTATTTTAAACCCATCTATATAATAGACATGGATATTGTTATTAATTATAATTTTCTGGTAAGCTTCCGGGATATCTGCCCAGACAGCTTCCGGCGTTTTCTTTTCACTTTGAATGATAAAGGATCCTCCTTCTTTCAGTCCTGCCAAAGCATTTGTATGTTTAAAAACATTAGGATCCGGAGAAAGAACGACATCTACAAAATAGTATTCGCAGTTTACCCTGATTGGTTCGGGCGCTGCTGCCAGGTAGTATGTGGTCGGTTGCCCTTTCTTCTCTGAACCATACTTTGGATTGGCTTTTATCTCGTAGCCAAGCAGATCATAAAGCGTCATGGCAAGGTTTTTACCAGTGGTAATGGCTCCCCATCCACCCACGGAATGAAATCTCACCGTAATTGCACCTTTAGGCATCAGGTCAGGATTTTCTGATCCTCTTATTGAAAGTTCTTTTACATGAGGATAGGCATCCTCTATTGTTTCCTGGTAGAGCTTTTGTTTTGGTGTAATTGGAATATCCCTGATAAAATCGATGGATAAATAATACTGTTTTTTGCCTTTACCATCGGGAAGCATGTTTTCTACAGCACCAATAATACCTTCCGGTTGAAGGTCACGGCTTCCCATACCAAATGAACCGGCATATAATTTAGGCATATCCTTAGGTGCGTATGCCTCAAGTTCAGGATAAACCTTGTTCTTGTGATCCAGACCATTTTCAAGACACTTGGTCAAAACCGATCTAATTTCTCTTGTAATCGGGGGATCTACAGCCAAAGGCTGGTCAAGTCTCTCAAGAATTGTTACACCTTTCTTGCCTTTCAGGAATTTCGCTACCAGGTCAGCAGGGAAAGGACGGAACATCAACAGATCCACGACACCTATTTTAATACCCCTGGTTTCACGAAGATAATCCACCACAACTTCGGCACTTGGAATCAAACTTCCCTGGCCAAGAATAAGGTAATCAGCATCTTCTGTCCGGTATCCCATAACCCTTTCATATCGTCGACCGGTCAATGCATAGAACTCTTCGAAAGCCTGGTCAGTAAGTTCCTGGATATGATCAAAGAAAAATGGTCTTTGTGCAGCAACGCTTTGCATATAAGAATCCTGGTTTTGTACCAATCCCGCCATAACCGGGTTGTCAACATCCCATAATTCAGGAATTCTGCGTCTTGTATCACCGTATATAATTCTTTGAGCAGCAGTTGGTGTGTCTATAATATCATCAGGTCTCCCCAGGTATTCCTTTATCAGAGCTCTTTCAGGAACAAGCAATGACTCGATAAGGTGTGTTGTCAGGAACCCATCCTGGGCCACAGCACCCGGTGTAAGAGAAAGTTCGGCAACCCTGTGGGCAATGATATTCAGGTCTGCGACATGCTGGGCTTTTTTGGCAAAGAACTGGAAGAATCCGGTATCGTCGATTGCATGGTAGTCATCATGACCTGCATGCACATTCAAAGTCGCTTTGGTCATTGCCCTGGACCCGATATTCAGAATATATGTAAGCCTTTTACCTACTGCGGCATATAATGATTCATGCATATAAGCAATACCCTGGCCGGATGAAAAATTCGCGGCCCGAAGTCCTGTCATAGAAAGTCCTGCCGTCACGGCAGCAGCGGCATGTTCGCCTTCAGGTTCAATAAATATCAAAGGCTTGTCCGAAATATTCAGATGTCCTTTGGCAGCTTCATAAGCCCAGTATTCTCCCATTTGTGTTGAAGGAGTAATAGGGTATGCACCCGCAGCATCACTTGATTCGCGTTCGCACATAATAGCCACAGTATTCCCGTCCATAGCTGCACGTATACCGGGGTACTTAAATTCTTTTTTATTCTTATCCATTTCAAGATTTTTTGAACCGGTTCACTGTTTACCTTTATTTGAGATCACAATTAGTTTTTGTACCGGTAACAAGAGAATTAATTTTTTACGATATCTTCTGTGAATTGAGCAACCTTGTAGCAACCGCCAACATCCTCGACATTCAGACAATAATCAGTGTCGTGTTCTTCTTCATGGCAATTGATGGGGGAAAAATCAATATTTTCAAAGCTTTTGTTGTGAGAACGACATTGTTCAAGAAGACTACCCATGGTTGTAGGAATATCAGGTTCAATTCCATTCTTCAATAAATAGCCAGTCAAATATTTGCGAATAGCCAGTCTTGAAATATTACACACAAGGGGAGAAACAACGTCTTCTTCAGGACGATTTAATTCATTGTCAGCCTGCATTAAAAGCTCATCGGCTTCGTCCCAAAGATTTTTAACAAACAAATCTTCCATATTGAAGTTTTTATATTTGGTGCTCCTGTGCTCCGAGAAACACACTTAATTCATTTAATCAAAAGTAAATTACCTGATAATTAAGGCCTTAAAACATGAGAAAGGTCAATTGAAATAATGATAATCATCAATATTAAAATCAGGGAATCATAAAATTTATTAGGCAGAAATATCTTTTTAAACTTACATTTGCGGTCAATTTTATAATGATTTAAAATCAGGTAAATGAGTCATTTCAATCCGTTGACGGTCAGAGAAAAAATAGAAGAAACTTCTGATAGTTGTTCTTTTATTTTTGATATTCCGGACAGTCTTTCAGAGAGTTATACATATATACCCGGACAATATTTAACCGTCAAGGTGAATGTGAACGGTGAAGAACTGAGAAGGGCCTATTCTATTTTCACGGCACCATATGAAAAAAAATTCGGATGCACAGTAAAGCGTGTGGAAGGGGGTAAAGTGTCCAACTACCTGATAGATAAAATAAATGTCGGCGACCAGGTAGAAGTCATGCATCCTGAAGGCAAGTTTACCGTAAAAACCAGTCACGAGGCAAAAAGAGATCATTTCTTTGTAGCTGCTGGATCTGGAATCACACCTGTTATGTCTATGATTTTATCAATTCTCGAGCAAGAACCAATGAGTACGGTTTGTCTTTTATATGCAAACAGGAACGAGGATAATGTGATATTCAAGGACCGGCTCAGAGAATTGGAAAATAGCTTTAAAAATCAGTTTACTCTAAAATATATTCTATCCAGACCTAAAACTGAAAAATCAGGAGGCCTTGCTGGAATGTTCGGCAAGAAAAAAATAAACTGGGGAGGGTGGAAAGGAAGAATTGACGCTTCGGTCCTTCAGCAATTTTTTGATATGCATCCTTCCAGAACAGGAGATAATCATTATTACCTCTGCGGACCTGCAGGTTTGATTGAGACGACGGAAGCATTTTTGCTGAATGCCGGTACAGATAAATCCAGTATCCTCAGAGAATATTTTACCAATCCTGATCAACCAAAGCAGAAAGCGGCAAGTGCAACTGCTTCTGACGGATCATGTAAGGCAGAAGTAACACTCAATGGGGAAACCTTCAACTGTGAGATCCCATCTGACAAAACAGTTCTTGAAGCAATTATTGATCTGGGTAAAGATCCACCTTACTCATGTACCAGTGGGGCGTGTTCAACTTGTGTGGCCAAGGTATCAGAAGGTGATGTTGAAATGGATGTCTGTTTTGCCCTGGACGATGAAGAGGTGGCGGATGGAATGATATTGACATGCCAGGCAAGGGCAAAAACGCCCAACCTGAAAATCAATTACCAGTCCTGATTATTGTCGTGTCCGGGCCTTCAGGATCCTGATCATTAATTCCAGGGTAAAGGCGATCCCGACCATAAAGAGTTCATCTTCAGTGTCTTTAATGGCTATTCCATAGTTGCGAAGTGGGAATTTATCTTTTCTCGAGACTTTGGCTACTTCATCTGAGCCCTTTAATATGGTAAAATCTTTTCTACTGAATTTCCCACTTACAAAGTAATCCCCGTATTTGCTGTAGATAACGAGATTGTTTTTGGTCAAGCTGATTTCCCTTTCGACTTCAGCAAGAATCTCATCAAACTTTCGAATTCTGAACTTGATTTTAAGGAAGGCCATCGGGCGTATAATCTGCAACATTTCGAGACCATTCTGATCTTCAATGATAAATTTATTTAATGAAAACCATGAAGCTTTTCGAATTCTAAACCTGAGTGTATCATCTTTATATACCTCGTATGTCCGGTTAAAAAACCCTTTGCTTAAAATTGTATAGAAATTAAAATCCATGTGCTTTTGTTTAAATCATGATTTATACATGATCCATTTTCCAAGTTCCTTGAAGCTTACTTTTTTCCCATACATTAAGATACCGACCCTGTAGATTCTTCCTGCGAGCCATGCAAAGAAAAGACACGATAATACAAGGATTACAATTGACACTAAAATCTCCCATATCGGAGGATCAAAAGCCAGGCGGGCCGGCATAATAATCGGAGAGGTTAAAGGAAACATTGAACCAAATACTGCCATGCCTCCATTAGGATTCTGAAGTGTTCCCTGCATCATGATAAAAGCAAGGATGACAGGTAAAATGATTGGGAACATCAATTGCTGACCTTCTCCCATATCATCGCCGATAGCCGATCCAACAGCAGCAAACAGAGATGAATAAATGAAATAACCTCCAAAGAAAAATATTACAAAGGTTGGAATGATCAGTAACCAGTTCAACTTGCCAAATTCTGTAATTATCTGATTGATATCAAAGTCATTCACTTCTTCAATAGCAGCGGAATTAGCCTGGTTGGCAATTTCCTGGAGTTGCTGTACATCCTGAGCACCACCTCCCATAAGCATTTGTACACCAATTACGACAACAGGTATGAGAACGAGCCAAATCCCTAGTTGGGTCAGTCCGACAGCACCGACCCCAAGTACTTTACCAAGCATCAGTTGCATCGGTTTGACTGAGGATATCATTAATTCGACAATCCTGTTTATTTTTTCTTCCATCACGGATCTCATGACCATTCCACCATAAATAAAAATGACCATGTACATAATGAAACCCATCACACCACCAAGGACAGTCCCGATAATGATAGAAAGTTTACCTGAAGTGTCTTCTTCTCCATCCTTACTTGCATCCTTGGCACCATTTTCCAGGTCTATGTCCATTTTAAAACTTTCATAGACTTCCCGGTCTATATTTGAGTTGGTGACCTTATACTCCTTGAAAACGTTTCCTATGGCTCGTTCCACGTTTTCAATGGTGGCGATACTCAGTTTTTCGGTGGAATAATAACTTACGTCATGTTTTGTAGACAAAGTATTTTTGAATTCGGGAATGTGAATCAATAAGTCATATCCTTCCTCTTTGTAATCCTGGATCAATCTGTCCAGGGGCTGATCGCTGAACGTATAGACATTCACCTTTGATTCAGGTTTGGCATCGACGAATATTCCGGAATCATCTTTTACCATGATTGTCTTGGTCGCCTGGCCCCCTTTGGCCGCCAGGTAACCTGAAAGAAAGGCAAGCAAACCTATCCCAAGTGGTGTCAGTAAGGTGGTGATGATAAAAGTTTTTTTGGTTACTCTTACCAGGTATTCTCTTTTTGCAATTAACCAAAGTTTATGCATACTAGTTTTGTTCGACTTGTTTGATAAATATTTCGTTCAGCGTCGGCAGAATCTCATTGAAGGAGACAATATGTGTACCTGTTGCCACCGCATATTTGATCAGTTCATTCCCGTCTGTTTCCTGTGGAAGCTTGATGGTTATACTTGTATCCGTTCGTGTTTGAATATCAAAACCTGCAAAATCTGACTGAATCTCTCCATCGAATTCAATTCTGTAGAGGTTCTCCTTAAAGCGGTGTTTGATTTCATCGACATTTCCCTCAAGAATGACCTTGCCTTCATTGATAAGCACAATGTCTTCACAAATTTCTTCTACCTGTTCCATCCGGTGCGTTGAAAAAATAATGCTTGTCCCGTTATCCCTGAGTTTTCTGATCTCTTCCTTGATCAGGTTTGTATTGATTGGATCCAGACCCGAGAAAGGCTCGTCAAAGATGATGAGTTTAGGATCATGTACAACAGTTGCAATAAACTGGATTTTCTGCTGCATTCCTTTAGAAAGTTCCTCTATCTTTTTATTCCACCAGTTTTCGATATCAAATTTTTTAAGCCAGTGGCCTATTTTCTGGCGTGCTTCCTTCTTACTCAAGCCTTTTAGCTGGGCCAGGTACATCAGGTGGTCACCTACCTTCATTTTTTTGTAAAGACCTCTTTCTTCGGGCATGTAGCCCAGGGAAGAAGGATGGTATTCATTAAGCGGTTCTCCGTCGATTATCACATCTCCTTCATCAGCGCCGGTAATGGTGGTAATGATCCTGATGAGTGAGGTCTTACCGGCCCCGTTTGGGCCCAGGAGACCAAATATTTTTTGTTTTTGAACATCGAAGGTGACGCTATCTACTGCCCGATGATTATGATATTGTTTGACAACATTCCTTAAGGAAAGTATGGACATATCTGTATTGTTGATTTATGGACATCAAAGTAATTGAATTATTGAAAGTTCTATGACATTTTCGACAAGAAAAAAAGAATGATCTACCAATGCGGAACTATTAAGATTGTTAACATTCATATAAAAGCTTAACATTTTTTTAGAACGCGACTTTTGTTTTTAATTTAAATTGCGGGAAAAAGAAAATTCAATGAATAGAATAATTACTCTGGTTTTTGCTATCCTGATTGTGTTTGGTCTGAATGCCCAGGTCAGCGAAACAGCCTTTAATATGAGTTTTGGCAAACAAAATGCTTTCATGATGGATCATGAAAATGCAGATTCCAAAATGGTGTCTAAGATCATTGAGGATAGATTAAAGGATTATGGCAAGGTCAAAAGGAATAAAAAGGCCAAGGAATGGGAATGCCTGGAATGCCAGATTGGAAGAATCGCATCCTCCAAAATGAACATTTATTTTAAAGTGGAGTCCGGTAAGAATATGGCCAGCAGTTATTTCTTTTTTGATGATGGTGAAAAGTTTATTTCTGGCGAAAATGACAAAGACATATCAGGCGCCATAGAAGATTTCCTCACCGAAATATCATATGATGTTAAAAGGGAAGTGATCAGGAAAGAGCTTGAAGACGAAGAGAAAATGCTTAAAAACCTTGAGAAGGATTTAAGTAAACTGGAAAAGAAAAACGAGGATCTGCATAAGGATATAGAAGAGTACAAGGAAAAGATTTATAAAGCAGAAAAGGATATTGAGAAGAACCTGGAAGAACAAGTTGATAAACGCATGGAAATCACAAAACAATCTAAAACCGTTGAGAAGGTCACCAAGGTTCTCAACAGTGTAGGACGTGGATAAAATAAACCAAACTAAATATCAACAAGGCCGGAAATATTTATTCCGGCTTTTTTTGTAATCAATTTGGTTCAAAGCATTTGTATAAGGCATTTTTATATATATAATTAAATATAATTTATTCCGGCTTAAGGAATCTATTAACAATTCAAACACGTTATTAACATTACTGAAGGACTTTTCCACAATATCTGCAAGGCCAGATCGGGACTCCGTTTTATATATATAATTTCTTAATGTTAGCTTTACAGTCAATTCAAATCATTCATGGCGAAATCGAGGAATAAGGATGGGAACAATGATGCCAATCAGTTGATGTTTGGCAGGGTGATGCCCCAGGCATTGGACCTGGAAGAAGCAGTTTTGGGGGCAGCTATGTTGGACAAGGGGGCGTTTTCTGTCATTGTTGAAAAGTTGAGGTTGGAAAGCTTTTATCTCCCGGCACACCAGGAGATCTTTGGTATTATGAAAGAGCTTTTTGCTCATTCAAAACCTATAGATATACTGACGGTTCATGAAGAGCTCAGAAAGGTGGGTAAGCTTGAAGAAGTCGGAGGTGTGAATTACCTGATGGAGTTAACAAACAAGGTGGCCTCTGCTGCCAATATCGAGTATCATGCTCAGATTATCCTTCAGAAGTATATACAGAGAGAACTCATAGAAGTATCAACAAAAACTATTAAGGAAGCATACGAGGATAGTAAGGATGTTCTTGAAATGCTGGACCATGCTGAACAGGGGTTGTTTGAAATTACTGATAAAAACCTAAATACTGGCTTTCAGGCTGTGAGTGCTGTAGCAGCGAAGGTTCAAAAAGAAATCGAAATCCTTAGTCAGCGTGGCGATGGATTGACCGGTGTACCTACAGGTTTCAGTGAGCTTGATAAAATTACAAATGGATGGCAGAAATCCGACTTAATTATTATAGCTGCCAGACCAGGTATGGGTAAGACCGCCTTTACACTTTCACTGGCTGCCAATGCAGCATCTCAGAATATTGGAGTAGGTGTTTTCTCATTGGAGATGGCAGACACACAATTGGTACAGCGACTGATTTCCATGGAATCAATGATTGAGGCCAGTAAATTGAGAGAGGGCAGGTTGTCATCCGATGAATTTCAGCGATTGCATGGTGCGGTAGAAACACTTTCAGAACGGCCGATATTTATTGATGATACACCGGCGATCAATATTTTCGAATTAAGAGCCAAATGTCGAAGGTTGAAACAAAACCATGATATCGGACTGGTTGTTATTGACTACCTTCAATTGATGAGTGCCGGAGATTCAAGTAAGCGTGGAAACAGGGAACAGGAAATTTCAAGTATTTCAAGAGCATTAAAAGGAATGGCTAAGGAATTAAGCTTACCCGTTATTGCTTTAAGTCAGTTGAGTCGTGCCGTAGAAACCAGGGGTGGAAACAAAAGACCACAACTTTCTGACCTCAGGGAATCTGGTGCGATAGAGCAGGATGCAGATATTGTGACATTTATCTATCGTCCAGATTATTATGACCTGGAAGAAGTATCTGATAATACAGCAGAAATTATTATTTCCAAGCACAGGAACGGAGCCCTGGGTTCGGTAAACCTCAGGTTCCTTAAAGAAAATGTCAAATTCATTGAAGATGATGCGCTTGCATTCAGAAATATGCCTGGACAGGAGGGTAGTGACATATTCGGGGATGGTGGAACCGGTTTTATAACAAGACCTTCGCGTATAAATACGGATACTGATGAAGATATCTTTTTTGATCCCAATTAAAAAATCATGAAGTACAGACTTAATAAGTTCATCGCCCATGCAGGGGTGTGTTCCAGGAGAAAAGCAGCTGAACTTGTCAAGTCAGGTTATATCAAAGTAAACGGAGAAGTAGAGACCAATCCTGCTATTGAAGTTACCAGGAATGACAAGGTCGAATACCTGGGCAAAGCAATCAAACCAATAGAAAACAAGGTATATCTTCTATTAAATAAACCGAAGAACGTCATTACGACCATGGATGACGAAAGAGGTCGAAAAACTGTTTGGGATATTGTTAAATCCAAGGTTAGTGTGAAGATTTTTCCTGTTGGCAGACTGGACAGGAATACAACAGGATTGTTACTGTTGACTAATGATGGAGATCTGACTCAAAAGTTATCTCATCCGAGAACAAAAGTTAAAAAGATTTACCAGGTGGTATTGGATAAACCCGTCACCGAAAAACATATGGAGTCGATTAAAGAAGGCTTGGTACTGGAAGACGGAAAAGCAGATGTAGACGAAATATCCTATATATTGGACAAGCCTGCAAACTATGTAGGTATTGAGTTGCATAGCGGAAAGAATCGAATTATACGAAGGATATTCGAACACCTGGGCTATGAAGTAACCAGTCTTGACAGGGTATATTTTGCAGGTCTTACCAAAAAAGATCTTCCAAGAGGTTGGAGCCGGTTTTTGAGACAAAGGGAAGTTATAATGTTGAAACACTTCACTAAATAGTTGAGGAATTAAAGTCATATATTTGAGATTCTTTTAAAACTATGGAAGACTGGGAGTTGGATTTTCATTGGCTGGAACTGCGTCACAAAATGCAAAGTGTTACCGGGTCTCCTGTATTGCCTGACTTGAAAGCAATACTTTTTTTAATCGGCGTCCAGGAGTACGGGAGAGTTAATAAGTCTTTTACAAAAGAAGAAAAGAGAGACTTGATGCATATTGCAGCGTGTTCTCTACTGGAAAAAGATGGATTTTATACTTTTGCTGGTCGGGATGGAGATGGATGGCCCCATTGGGAAATCAGTAAGCCATTTAATGTAAAAGGTATTAAAGAACAAGAGACGATATTGAAAAAGAACATTATAGAATATTTTGAAAAATTGGATTAACATTTTAAATATTTATCTCAATGAATAAATACATATTTTTTTTGCTGATCATCGCAACAGCATTTTCATGTAAGCCAAAACAAAAATTTGCCATGATAGAAACAGAGTATGGCAATATGAAAGTAGTATTATATGATTCCACACCGATACACAGAGATAATTTCATCAAACTAGCCGGGGAGGGTTTCTATGATGACCTTTTGTTTCACAGGGTCATTAGAGGATTTATGATTCAGGGAGGAGATCCCGAATCGAAGGATGCACCTCCATCCAAAAGATTGGGTGCGGGTGGACCAGGTTATACCCTTGATGCTGAAATTGGAGCCTATCATTTCAAAGGAACGCTGGCAGCTGCAAGACAAGGAGACCAGGTGAACCCACAAAAGAAATCTTCCGGATCACAATTTTATATTGTACACGGAGGTCCCGTTGCTGCTGCTCAACTGGAAATGTTTTCAAAGCAAAAAGGTATCGCTTATACAGAAGAGGAAAAGCAAAAATATCTGACTTCCGGAGGAACACCATTTCTTGATAAAGAATATACCGTTTTCGGAGAAGTGGTTGAAGGAATGGAAGTTATTGATAAGATAGCAGAGGTACAGACACAGCCAGGTGACAGACCGGTTAAGGATGTAAAAATGAAAGTTCGCGTAGTAAAGTAGTGTATACAGGTTGAAACAGCTTTTATATTTATTCCTTTGCACTTTGGTCCTGGCTCAATGTTCAGGACCTGTCGCTTTGTTTGAACTCAGTTCATCGGAATATGAAGCTCCTGCTGTATTGGAGATCGTTAATCATTCGAAGAATGCAGAATCCTACCAGTGGTATATTGATGATCAGCCTGTATCGGAAGTGATGCACTTGAAGCACACAATCCTGGAATCAGGGAATTATCATTTGCAGCTCAAGGCCATAAAGGGGAATAAGTCCAGTAAGAAGATTCAGAAAATATCTATTCGAGCGCCCAAACATTGCTCCGTCTATATGCTTACTTCAAAAGGAGAAATGGTCTTTGAACTAAATGAAAACACGCCCATCCATCTTCAGAATTTTATAGATCTTGTGGACCAGGGATATTATAATGGCATTATGTTTCACAGGGTGATCGATGGATTTGTTATCCAGGCCGGTGATGATATGGCTCGTTCTTCAAAAGCAAAGAACTTTAAAACGGATGCTGAAATACCACATGAAATCAATACGAAGGACATCCATGTCAGAGGTGCCCTGGCAGCAGCAAGAATGCCGGACAATGTGAATCCTGAAAGAGCTTCTTCAGGCACACAATTTTATGTAGTTGACGGACGAGATCTCGAATTGGATGATTTAAAACGGTTTGAAGCTTCCAAGTTGGTTAATTACAGTCGGGAACAGATTGAAACCTATCTTGAAAAAGGGGGAGCGCCCCAATTGGATGAACAATATACTGTATTTGGTTACCTGGTATATGGGAAAGAAGTGCTGGATTCTATTTCAAAAGTAGAGACAGATGACAAAGATAAACCTGTCGATCCGGTTGAAATTATCGAAATGAAAATTATTAATTAAGCTTAACTCAATAAATGACCCTTACATTAGGAATAGATGTCGGAGCCACAGGAATCAAAGGAGGGCTTGTTAATCTGAAAACAGGAGAAATGGTCAGTGAGAGGATTAAATTTCCTACTCCTGAATCCAGGAAGCCGAAAGAGATGGCTAAAACAATTAACAAAATTGTCGAAGCATTTAACCACCAGGGGAAAACAATCGGAGTCGGTTTTCCTGCCGTTATAAGAAATCAAAAAACACTTACAGCCAGCAATATAGATAAGGCCTGGATCAACTACCCGATTCATGATTCCCTGGAAAGGATTACTGGCTGTCCCTTGTATGTCATCAATGATGCAGATGCTGCCGGACTGGCCGAAATTGAATACGGGGTTGGAAGAAACGAACCGGGAACCGTGATTCTATTAACCCTGGGAACAGGTATCGGATCTGCAATTTTCAAAGATGGAGAGTTACTAAAGAACACTGAGTTGGGACACCTCAAGTATAAGAATGATATCGCTGAATATTATGTATCCAATACAGCGAGGAAAAGAGAAGGAATGAGTTGGGATGTATATGGAAAGGCACTCAATTCGTATCTTGCTCATATCGATCATATCTTTTCTCCCAAACTTGTAATCCTGGGTGGAGGAATCAGCAAAAAGTTTCATGAGTTTGAGGAGATGCTGGACAAAAGATTGAGGGTAAAACCTGCATTGAAATTTAACAATGCAGGTATAATAGGTGCTGCACTTTCATGGAAGTTGTATGGTAAAAAATGAAAAGGCAACTGAATATTCAGCTGCCTTTTATATGAGAAATTGAGTAATATCTTTAACTGTTAATTCTCTTTTACTTCATCTTTATAGTAGTCAACCATGGATTGCAGTTCTTTATTCAGACCTAATTCCGGTTCAATCTCATAGATGAGGGCGTGTTGTTCAAAATCCTCTTTTAGTCCTTCTTCAAAGGCCATATTTGCCTCCTTGATATATCCTGAAAGATAGAGAGCGATTCCTTTACAAAACAACAGATCAGCACCAAATGTATAGTCGTCAGATTCAGCAAGTACAGAAAGCGCTTTTTCCTTTTTGCCTGTCTTGATCAGAAACGAAACATATTCTTTCCAAAAATGACTTTGCTCGGGCCCACTTTCAACAGACTTGCCAAAAAAGAATTCGGATTTTTCATAACTGCCAACTGCATGATGAGCTTTTGCAATAGCATGGTAATAATCCTCACAGCTATCTTCTAAGGTGATGGCTTTATGATAGGAATTAATTGCTTTTGCCCAATTCCCTGCTCCTGCATAACAAAGTCCGAGTTTATAGTATACTTCATCATTATATGGATCAAGTTTCAATAACTTATTGAGAAGAATACGGGCTTTGTTCAAATGGCCGATTTCGTATTCACACTCAGCCATATTGATCAGGACTTCCTCGTTGATGCCAAAGTTGTCTACGTAACTTTCATATATAGCCAATGCACGCTTGAAGTCCTTTTCCTGGATACAGATATCTGAACAATCAAGATAACCGTTCTCAAAATTTTCCTCAGTCAGGAAAGAATATTCAATGGCATCAATGGCTTCCTGATATTCACCTTCACAGGCGAGGGCATGCCCAAGATTATACCAGGCCAGGTAATTAAAAGGATGTTCATTAATGATGGTATTATGGAACTCGATACTCTCCTTATATTTTTTTGAGAGCTGAACAGCAAAGCCGATTCTTTCAAACGCTTCTTCGTTATCCATGTCGGATATAATAGCCTTTGTAAGATTTTCATACATACCATTATAGTCCTGCATGATTTCATTAATATAGGATTCACTGAGGTAAACATCAGATAAATCACCTGATGAAACATACCTTTTCATGTCATCCAGAATTTCATTGGCTTCCGTGATCTCTCCACGGAAGGCAAGAATTCTGATCTTCAGTAAAAGTATATCGTGTTCGTAGGGGGAAATATTTTCTGCTTTGTCAAGTAAAACCAAAGCTTCCTCATGAAAGTTGGTTTGAAATAACAAACGTGCTTTTATTATATAGAAATCTGGCCTGAAGCTATATTTTTCAAGCGCCAGATCTGCCACCTCAATGGCTTTATCATACTGTAACTCTTCCTCGTAGAATCTTATGATTTCCAGATAAGTTTTCTCTTGGAGAAGAATATCATTTCCTTTTTCAAAGTTGGTTTCGAAATCGGACACAAGGTTTAGAAACGTGACATCACGCTTGGTTCTATGTTCCATTAAAACTAGTGTTACTCAGATTATAATTCGGGGTAAATATAACCAAATGGATAAATTTTGAAACTTAATCCAATTTTTTTTTTTCAACAGTGAATCGAAATCGCACACTTTGGTAAACGCTTGAAAATCAGATGTTTATGTACATATTGTATTTTTTGTTAAAGCTTATATCATTCATTGTCATTAAGCAATGTATATGCAGCTTGGCATGGACATCATGATTTTTTTTTAGAATTTGGTCTTGAAACAAAAAAACCACCATAAAATTCATGGTGGTTTTCCTAATTCTTCGAAAGCTGAACTAGCGTCCTTTTTCCTTCATTTTCTGTTTTCGCTCCCCGATTCCCCTTAGCATACGTTCTTTGAATTCACGATCTGACCGAAAGAACTTCAGCGTCCTTTTAGGTCCAAGAACACGGGTGAACCTGTCTGTATAACTTTGTCGAATATCGAGAATATTTTTCTCGTGGATAAGCAGTTTGTTCAGAAGTTCAGCAGCTTCTTCATCAGAAATATCTTCTTGCTTAAGTAAGGGACGCATTTCCTGGCGTAGAGCCTGCATCTCTTTGTTATAACTGTTATAAACAGGCCAGAATTTTTCTGCATCTTCCGGACTTAAATCCAATTTGTCACTTAAGTAAGCAATTTTCCTGGATTCGATTTTATCACGTACTTCTTCTCTGCGATCCTGAGAATAAATGTTTATGGTAAAACCAAATAGTAAGATTAATAATGTGATTTGTTTCATGATCATTATAAAATTTAATGTTATAAAATGTCCAGAAGTTCTTGGTCTGTCATTTCATTGATTAATTCTTCTGTAAATAAGTCGAGGTCTTCATCAGCAAGGTTGTCAAGATCAAAGGCGTCCTTTTCAGTATCTTCAAAACTCAATTCTATCAATAGATCCTGATCAAAAAGACTTTCGTTTTCTATATAGTAGTCATAGACTTCAGTCAGTGCAAGCTGATTATAAAAAGTGTTTTCATTCTGATTGACCCAGAACCATGTAAGTGTCATCATCATAAGTATGGATGCGGCTATGGAATAAGGCATCATTCTTCTGATCACTGACTGACGACTCTTTGGTAAATTCAGTTTGCTATAAAGACCATCAAAATAGCCTTCCGGAATAATATATGACTCAAGCTTGCCTATCCTGTTCAGGAGTGGCGCTTCCTGTTCAACATTATCTTGCATAGCGTGGATTCCTTCTTCTATTTTCCCAGCTAGCTGTTCAAAGTATTTATCCGGTATTTGTCTGTTATCCATTTACTATATCATAATTTTCTTTCAAATAAGTTTCTATCTTCTTCACTGCATGGTGGAATGATGCTTTCAGTGCACCAACAGAAGTTTCAAGTGTTTCAGATATGTCTTTATAACTCAGTGCCTCAAAATATCTGAGGTTGAAAACGAGCCGTTGTTTTTCCGGCAGTGAATCAATGGCTTTTGCCAATGTGAGTTGTGCGCGTTCAGAATTAAAATAAATATCTGCTTTCAGATTATTTTCCAGGAAAAGCATCTGGTCTTCATTGTTAATCAGCTTCCTGTTTTTATTCCTGTTCAAATGACTTATGGCCTCATTACACGCAATCCTGTACATCCAGGTATATAATTTGGATGCACCTTCAAAACCCTTGATATTTTTAAACACTTTTATGAAAGTATTTTGAATCACATCATCTGCATCTTCATGAAAATGTACAATGCGCCGTATAGTCCAGTAAAGCCTTTCCTGGTATGTTTTCACAAGCATCCGGAAACCCTGATCAAAAGTTCGATCATCTGCTAAAAGCGCCAAAATATTTTCATCAGTATTTTTCATCAATTGTAATGATATCTTTTCGACAGGTTTTATTTCAAAAGGTTTAATACCAGCACGAAAATTTATTTATTCCCATCAAGCTCTTTTGTGAGTAAACCAAGTTATTATATTCATGTTCTTTTAAAAATACAATATACCAATGGACTATATCAACGCTGCAGAACAACTCATCAGATCAAGACGAAGTATTTATCCTTCAAATTATACCGGGGAAAAAATAAGTAATGAACTCATCTGGAAGATTCTGGATCTTGCTAACCAGGCTCCAAATCATAAAAAGACAGAACCCTGGCGATTCATCGTCTACACCGGCCAGGGCCTTGAAAAGCTGAGTGCATTCGAATCTGAATCATACAGGAAAAGTGTTTCACCAGATCGGTTTTCAGATATCAAATACAAAAAAACAAAGGGGAAAGCTCTCAAGTCCAGCCATGTCATTGCGATTTGTATGCATCCTACGCCTGATTTGCTTCCCGAATGGGAGGAGATAGCCGCAGTTTCCTGTGCTGTTCAGAATCTTTGGTTGGCCTGTTGTGCACATGACCTGGGATGTTATTGGAGTACACCCAAATATGCTGTAGGTGAGGATGCTTTCTTTGAATTAAAGCCTGGTGAGAAGTGCCTGGGATTATTTTATATCGGCATCCCACAAAAAGAACTGGCTCCAAAATCCGGTCGAAAACCAATAGAGGATAAAACAAGGTGGATTGAATAAAAAAGATCTGTTTTATCACATATATATTTCCAGGATATACAATTATCTGTCAATATGATGTTTATATATTGCTTAAACAGCAATAGGATTTAGTTAAAATTTGGAGAAAAGAGTCAAATGCAAATTAATATTTTATAATTCCACGATATATATGACTATATTAATTCCTGATTTATTAACTAACAAAACAAATACACATGCTTGCATTAATTATTAATCTGCTCAGTGGTGCCATTGGAGGTAATGTTGCCGGAGCATTGATGAAAAACAGTTCATTAGGAACACTTTGGAATTCTGTAGCCGGGATTATTGGCGGTGGAGTTGGTGGAAAAATTTTAGGATTGGTATCTCCGGCCTTAGCAACAGCAGCTTCAAGTGGCTCAATGGATATAGGCAGTATTCTGGGAAGTGTCGCCGGCGGTGGAGTTGGCGGTGGAGTCCTGATGGCAATCATTGGAGTGATTAAAAAAGCCATGGCCAAATAAAACACAAATTGAAAAATCTAAAGCCTGCAATTTATTGCAGGCTTTTTTTATTGAAATTCTTCACCCGGTTTTTTCGTATCTCTTTATCGCGAGGTCGCTAAATCCCGTCCCTATCGTCCCTCAATTCCCGTTACAGTTGTATACTTGAAGCTGAGTTTCTGATCAGGGTATATATGCTTAAAAGCAGATTGAACCATAAGTGTAGCTTCATGAAAACCGCAAAGGATCAGTTTTAGTTTACCTTCATATGTATTGATGTCACCAATGGCATAGATGCCTTTGATATTGGTGCTGTAATCGAGGGTGTTTACACGAATGGCATTTTTTTCAATATCCAGGCCCCAGTCTCCTATAGGTCCGAGTTTTGGTGTCAGTCCGAATAGGGGAATGAAATAATCCACTGGAACAGATAAGTTACCCTGGTCCTTTGTTTTTATATTGACGGCTTCAAGATTGTCAGCGCCTTCAAGACCAATCGCCTGGGCATTCGTGATCAGGTCAATTTTTCCCTTTTCAGCCAGGGCCATCACTTTTTCAACACTATCGAGGGCGCCACGGAATGAAGTCCGTCTGTGAATAAGGGTAATATGGCCTGCGACACCGGACAATTCTATAGTCCAGTCCAGTGCAGAATCCCCACCACCAGCGATCAGGATCTTTTTACCCCTGTATTTCTCGGGGTCCTTGATAATATAGTCTATTCCTTTCTCCTCAAATGATTCAATATTTTCCAAAGGTGGTTTTCTTGGTTCAAAACTTCCAAGACCACCGGCGATAGCAATTACCGGTGCTTCATGGCGTGTACCCTTGTCTGTAGTGACGATAAAGTTCCCTTCTTCATTCTTATCAATATTTACAGCACATTCTCCCAGAGTAAACCCTGGGGAGAAGGGTCTTATCTGTTCCATCAGATTATCGACAAGTTCTCCTGCCAGGATAGTAGGAAAACCAGGTATATCATATATTGGTTTTTTGGGATAAATTTCCGACAACTGACCTCCCGGCAGAGCGAGTACATCAATCAGGTGACATTTTAGTTTTAATAGCCCTGCTTCAAATACGGTGAACAATCCAACAGGACCTGCGCCTATAATAATGATGTCTGTTTTAATCATTTTGCAAATGTATTTCTTCATGCTGAATTACACCAATCCTGGATGATGAGATTGATCAATATTAAGTATATTGTTTATCAATCATTTTAGAAAACAGCAGATGGTTTCTTGTTTTGGGACCATCAGAAAGAACAAATTCCATGTTAGTAAAAACATATGCCGCCGCCGTCCAAGGCGTCGAATCCAGGAAAATTACAATTGAAGTCAATGCAGGAGGAACTGTCCCTGCAGGTAAGCAGATGGTATTTATTGTCGGACTGCCTGACAATGCTGTAAAGGAGGGATTCCCAAGGGTTGAAGCAGCCGCTAAGAATGTAGGCTACAAGGTGCCTCGCATCAAATTGGTCATCAATTTAGCACCAGCAGATATACGGAAGGAAGGGTCCGCTTATGACTTGCCAATTGCCCTTGGCATCCTTGCGTCTACCCACCAGGTAGACCTGGATGAACTTGATGCCTATATGATCATTGGTGAATTATCCCTGGATGGAAGTCTCCGACCCATTAAAGGCGCCCTGCCAATCGCTATCCAGGCAAGAAAGGAAAAGGTAAAAGGATTGATCCTACCCGCCCAGAATGCGCGAGAGGCTGCCATCGTTGAAGGTCTGAAAGTGTATGGTGTAAAGAACATACCAGAGGCAATTTCAGTCATAAAAGGACAAAATGAGGTGCAACCGTATGTGTATGATATCAGGGAAGAATTTTCTCACAAAAAACATCGGTACAAGTTGGATTTTTCGGATGTTAAAGGTCAGGAAAATATCAAAAGAGCACTTGAAATAGCAGCAGCCGGAAGTCATAATGCGATATTGATTGGTCCGCCAGGAGCAGGAAAGACAATGCTTGCAAGACGGTTGCCAACCATCCTTCCTATCCTGGACCTCAACGAAGCTTTGGAAACAACCAAGATTCATTCTGTTGCTGGTTTGTTGGGGACCGAAGCATCCCTTGTCTCGGAAAGACCCTTTCGTTCACCACACCATACGATTAGTGACGTGGCATTGGTTGGTGGCGGTTCCAATCCAAATCCCGGAGAAATTTCCCTGGCGCATAACGGGGTTTTGTTCCTGGATGAACTCCCCGAGTTTAAGCGGTCCGTACTCGAGGTGTTGCGCCAGCCTATGGAACAAAGAAAAGTGACCATCAGTCGCGCCAGGATTTCTGTGG
>JAHHJO010000139.1:0-4058 GCA_018680275.1 Bacteroidia bacterium | reverse complement strand
TATAATCTATCAGCTTTCTTATTACACTCCTACTACACGCCGAATGATTTGACATTCAGAACACAGCTGGGAATTACAACGGAGCATTTTGACCAGAATACAATAATTACAACAGCAACAGACCTGAATGGTGCTCAATCAAATATTGACCAGGCTGCCAATGTCGGTGTGTTCCAGAACAGACAAGAACAAAGAGATAAAGGATTCTTTATCCAGGAAGAAGTGAATTACCAGGACAAGATCATAGGAACCATTGGATTAAGAGGTGACAAATCCTCAAATAATGGAGATGCCAACAAACTATACTATTATCCGAAAGCAAGTGTAGCAGTAAACCTTCATAACCTTATGACAATCGGCGGTGGAATAAACAGCCTAAAAGTCAGAGCAGCATATGGACAAGCAGGTCGATTTGCCAATTTTAATGACAGGTTTAATGCACTTGGAGGTACTTTAATTGGTAACAATGCCGGTTGGGTGACTGGAACAATCAGAGGTAATTCTACCGTTGGACCTGAAAGACAAAGTGAACTGGAGCTTGGTACTGATATCACATTCTTTGACAATAAGGCCATTCTTGAAATAACCTATTACAATAAAAACATCGATGATGTTTTATTGAGAAGACAGATACCTTCTTCTACAGGTTTTACAACACAAGTTGTTAATGGCGCAGCACTGAGTAACCAGGGATTTGAAATCTCCTTAGGCGTTTCTCCGGTACAGGGAAAACTAAACTGGGATACACAATTAAACTGGTGGAAAAATACATCTGAAGTGACTAGACTTGATATACCTGCATTCAATCTAGGTGGTTTTGCAGCAAGCCTTGGACAATACAGAATTGAAGAAGGTAAAAGTGCCACACAGATTGTAGGTACAGTAAAACCAGAAGATGCAGCTGAACTTGATCCTGATGGAGATGGATTTGCAGTATATGGAAATGCTGAAGCTGACTTTAATTTGTCGTGGGTAAACTCAATTAAATATGGAAACTGGGATCTTGGATTTGTACTTCATTGGAAACAAGGTGGAGATGGTGTTAATTTAAGTACACTTCTTTGGGATCTTGCAGGTATGACCTGGGATTATGATGATACAACACTTGATCCATCCGGCGCATTGGGTAATGGAGACTATAGAACTTCTGAATGGTTTGCAGGTAATGCAGGACCGTGGATCGAAGATGCAGGTTACCTGAGACTGAGAGAGATCGGGTTATATTATACCATTGAAAAAGAGAAATTCTCAAATATCTGTAATCTAAGATTAGGTGTATCAGGAAGAAACCTGATCAATATTTTTGATTATAACAGTTATGATCCGGAAGTATCAAACTTTGGTGGAAATGTATTGGCTAACTCTATTGAGGTCACCCCATTCCCTTCTTCCAAAAGGGTTAATTTCCACTTAATTGCTTCATTCTAAACTTTGAAAATTTAACTATTATGAAAAACATTTTATTTAATTATAAATTCTTAATACTTGTCTGCCTGGTTGTCGGATTTGTTTCGTGTGAGAACGACGAAATCCCAAATCCAAATGGACCAACACTTGAAAGTTTGGAAACTGGAGCCACTGCAGCAGACTTATTACTATTAGCAAGCGGGGTTGAATCTATCATGAGAAACGACCTTGGCTTCTATTATACAACCACGAGCATTGTAGGTCGTGATTATTATGATCTCAATGGTACTGACCCCAGGTATACAGGGGAATTATTGGGTGCTGGTGCAGGTGAAGGTGCACTCGACAATAACGGATTCCTGACTACAAGAACTTTTGCAGCAGGATACAGGGCGATCAGGAATGCACAGGTACTTGTTAAAGCTGTTGATAATACTGTAGCTTCATTAACGGATGCCGAAGTGAATGGATTCAAGGGATTCTCTGAGCTTGTGACTTCCTATGAATTACTGAAGCTATTAAACAAGCAGTATAATACAGGCGTACGATTAGATATAGCAGATGCGGATAATCTTGGACCATTGGTTGAAAGCTACCAGGATGGACTTTCCCATGTTTCAGGAAGACTTGATAATGCGATCAGTTTGCTCAACAGTGCAGGATCAGATTTGGCTTTTAATCTATCAGCAGGATACGCCGGATTCAGTACTCCAGCAGGATTAGCACAATTTGCCAATGCTTTAAAAGCAAGAGTTGAGCTTTATCGGGGTAATAATTCAGCTGCATTGTCAGCATTGTCAGCATCCTTCTTCGATATGGGTGGTGATCTGGATATGGGTGTATATCACTTTTTCGGCGCTGGCGGTAATGACATACTTAACCCTGTATTCTTTGTTCCTGCTCAGGATCTGTTCATGGCACACCCTTCATGGGTAAATGACGCAGAAGCTGGTGATGCCAGGTTGAGTAAAGTTACAGATCTTGGTTCTCCTGTTTCCATTGATGATTTAACAGCCACGCACCAGGTACAGGTTTACAGTTCAAATGTAGATCAGATTGCTATGATACGTAATGAAGAACTCGTTTTGATATATGCTGAAGCCAATATCGGAACAGATAATGCTGCTGCAGTTTCTGCTATTAATGTTATTCGAAATGCAGCCGGACTTGGTGATTATAGCGGAGGAACCGATGATGGATCTCTGGTTGATGAAGTACTCCACCAAAGAAGATATTCTTTGTTTGGAGAAGGACACAGATGGGTTGATATGAGAAGATACGGACGTCTCGACCAGATACCAACTGACAGACCAGGTGATGAAGTATTTGAACAATTCCCGACACCTGTCTCAGAATTTAATTAATCTCATTTAATAAAATTATAAGGATTGCCTTGCAATAAGGCAATCCTTTTTTTATGGATATTATTTACGACATAGCACGTTCAGACGATCATCTCAAAGATATTCTTGCACTCCAGCAAATTAATCTTCCACATAATATTTCAGAGTCTGAAAAAGAATCACAAGGATTTGTAACTGTTGAACACGATTTTCAACTATTGAAAAAAATGAACAACCCATGGCATCATATTATCGCCCTGGATAATGAAAAATTAATTGGGTATGCACTTGTTATGCTTGCGGAATTAAGAGAGGACATAGATATACTGATTCCCATGTTCAATGAAATAGATCAAGCGGTTAAAGCGCATGGTAATGCCTTTCGTTATTTCGTTATGGGACAGGTTTGCATTTCAAAACCATATCGTGGCAAAGGCGTTTTTAAGGGATTATATCAGCACATGAGAAAATGTATGCAGGATCATTTTGACTGTGTGATCACAGAAGTGGACCCATTGAATAAACGATCATTACGGGCGCACTATAAAACCGGGTTCAGAAAATTGAAATCCTATATGGATTCCAATAAAAGACCATGGGAACTGATCATATGGGACTGGAATTAAATTCAGAATCACTGTCCTGCTTTTATTATTCATAAGCTCTTTATATTTTTGGGTATGGCCAAGAGGAGATATGGTGAGAAACAACCAAACATAGTTTTCAGGTGGATATATTTTGTGATCTTCCTGTTGATTGCGGTATGGCTTCTTGGATCCATACTTGCCAAAAAAAGTCCCGCTAACACATTGAAAGGTCTATTTTCAAAAATACCAGGTGACAGTGAAATTCCATGTGAAGAATTACTCATTCAAAAAGACTCCATTATAAAGGAACTTGAAGCCCAGGTTGCAATAAATGGAAACGTGGTTGAAAACTCGGGAAGAGGGATGGTGATCATTGACAGCCAGGCCTTGAATATGCGAAGCAAACCTTCACTGAGTGCGGAAATCCTTTTGAAAATTCCTGCAAATTCGGAAGTTGAAATCCTTTATTATGATTCTCAAACCTATTACCTTGAAGGTCTTCCGGGTAAATGGTGCAGAATAAAATATGCTGATACTGAAGGATGGGTATGGGGTAATTATATCAAAGCCATATGATCCCCGGATAACTTCAAGTTGAAAATCATGGCAATTCCTAAATTTCTTATTCAGCTTTTTGCATCTTTCCAATCCAGGAAAATCAGGAAAATGGCTGGCAATGCCGTCAGGGACCAACAGGAAATATTCTCTTATCTCATCTCAA
>JAHHJO010000368.1:0-2879 GCA_018680275.1 Bacteroidia bacterium | reverse complement strand
ACTCCAGCCTAGTTCACATACACATTCGCAGAGATCATCGTCGAAAATTCCATTTACGTTACAAGTATCAACTGATTCTTCTGTTATCTCACAAGGTTCTTCTTCCACATCTTCATCCTGGCAAAGCTCTCCACTAAAGCCTTCATCACAATCACATTCACAATTTGCAGAATCATATGTGCCATTTATCATACATTGAGATTGTCTTTCGGCAGTCCATTGTTCACATTGTTCTTCTGTTTCTTCCATTGAAGTATCTTCATCATCTTCATCACCACAAAAAGGAAGGAGCCAGATCCCAAAGACTCCAATAATCAACACGAGGTAATTCTTAAATTTCATTGGTTTCGTTTTTTAACTGAGTTGGGTACCCTGACAAGATGTAAATGGCAGAAAATCAGGACATTTGCTTTAAAATAGTAAATATTAGCTTATAAAGACATAGGTTTAAATATTCATTTCAACTCATGAATGTAAATCATCTATGAGTACGACATACATTGCTGGATGATCCTATTTGTAAAAGTCATGCTTGACGATTCCTTCAATAAGAACTATGAGATTATAGAAAAGCATTCTAAAGACGAACTCTATGAAAAGAAAAGGTATCATTGAATGGGTTCAACTTCACTCGGCGCTTTCTTGGTTTCAACTACTTCGAGCCACTTTGCCTGGGTTTTGAAACCTAATAAAAAACTGTAAAAGCAATTCAAAATAAGTCAAACTGAAATTACTCCATCAGGGCAAGAGCAGGAAGAACCCGCTTTTCAAGGTCATGAAAATCTGAAAATGCGCCAAAAGAAAATTTCCTTGTTTTTGAATTATGAATCAGGGTTGCAGGGAGCGCACCAAACCATGACGAATCAACCGCTGCAGTCCAGATATTATAATTCTGGTCTGCCAGCAAGATGACCTCGTTGGTAATGCCATGTTTCATAATGAAAGGTTTGACCCTGGATTCCAGGTCTCTTTTCATATTCAGACTGATCAATACGATCTTTAATTTTTCGTCTTCATACTTCTTTGAAAGACCTTCAAAATAAGGCATTTCCTCAATGCAGGGCGGACAGGTTGTTGACCAGAAATTGATGACATATGTTGTATCGGAATCAGAGTTGAAAATATGATTTAGATCTTCAAATTTCTCTGCGACTAAAACAGGATTTTCAGCAACCGGTTTCATTTCGGTTGCGGTGAATCCATTATTGTTATCTACTTTACAACTCCAGATCAATATCATTGTAAAGGAACTTAATAAAAGTGCTCTCATATGATTTTATATAACTTCATTTCTGAACAAATAAGACTATTTCCTCTCTTATATTTTGATGATTCTTTTACAAGAATGCCCGTAATCCGTTTCAAACTTTAAAGTATACATACCAGAAGCCCAATCATATACATCAAGAACCACATTTGATCCTGATTTATTGATGGATGCTTTTAATTGCCCTAATGTATCAAATACATAAATACATTTGACAGAACTGGCAAATTCTGTATTCTGCATATCTATACTTAATCTGGCGTGTACAGGATTAGGTGCTATGACAATATCTTCCAAGGCTGTGTTTTCAACCGAAGTGAGTTGAAATTCCTGTATAGTATTAAACCTCGATATAAGCCAGTGATCCGGATCAATAGTGATTTCATTTGGTTCAAAATCTATATCAAATTCATACTCCTGACCGGAAAATTGATGATCGAATATCAGCAGTGTGTCTGAGACATCACCAGAGATCAGGACAGGTACAGGCATTTCAAAAAAATCAACACTTTCATGACTTGTCTCCTGGTCAAGCCGAACACGCAACTTATTGTCTTGATAGTTATAATTAAAGATATACCTTGGATAACCCTGGCCATAAAGCCAGTCATCAAAAAATTCATCGAGATCAAAACCTGACTCTGATTCAAGATGACGCTGCAAGTCACTCGTTCTTGCATAGCCAAATGCAAGTTCAGGATCATTTATATAATTTTTTATTGCATTGAAGAATATTTCATCACCCAACTTCCATCTTAACATATGTAATATCAAAGCACCTTTCCGATATGTAAGACGTCCATTAAAAATCCTGGATACATTGGTCGTATCATAAACAAAGGTAGATCCTCCGGCACTATTTGTGACTTCATTGATAGCTGAGCGTTTCCAATTATACCATGCACCGGATCCGGGATTAAGAAATTCAAAGGTTAAGGCGGTCAAATATGTTGCAAAGCCTTCATTCAGCCATATGTCCTGCCAGGATCCACATGTGACCTTATCACCAAACCACTGGTGCGCCAGTTCATGAGCCTGCAACTGGTATGAGAAGCCTCCCATACTGCTCATTGTCTGATGTTCCATTCCCCCACCCCAGTTAAACTGCATATGACCATATTTTTCATCAGCAAATGGATACAAACCGAATAGCTCGTTGAATAATTCCATTTGCTCAACGGTGTTATACAATTGCACTTTAGCAATCTGCAAATCTTCCGGATAGACATAATTTACAACTGGAATCGAATCATCCGGGCCATAAAACACATAGTCTGTAAACTCTTCATAGTTTGTAACCGAAATAGCAATCAGGTAGGCAGGTATGGGATACCTGTGCTTCCAATGATACTGTACGGTTCCACTGGAATCTGATATTTCATTGATAAGTACTCCGCTAGTTCCTACCTTGTTCCCCTCTGGAACTCTAACGATCACATCAATTGAATCAATTTTGTCATTGAGATCCTGTTTGCAGGGCCACCAGTGTTTGGCACCATAAGGCTCGCTTAAGGTCCAGAGTACCGGGACACCATTATGCGTAGCCGTTTCAAATGTTCCGAACCCACTGTGTGAAGGAACGCCTTCGTATGAGATGGATATACTATCAAGC
>JAHHJO010000016.1:0-2022 GCA_018680275.1 Bacteroidia bacterium | reverse complement strand
AGGCAACAGCTCAGCAAAGACGGTATCTTCCCCAGGAATTTACTCGTGACTGAAGGAACACAAAGGGTCGAAAAACTGATTTATCCCTATGCCATAATCAAATATGGTGAAAGAAAGATTCCTGTGAATCTCCTGGAAGCCATTGGCAGGGGAGGATCGGAAGAGGAAGCACTCAATAAATCTGTAAAATTACTGGAGTTCAAATTAAGCAGTGCTTTAAACAAATTGTTCCTCGAGGAACAGCCTGTCATACTGTTTACGGAAGGAAATGGTGAACTAAGAGAAGAGCAAACAGCAAAACTGGAAACAGACCTGGGGTCTACGATTATTACAGGAAGGATTAATATTGATAGTATTTATCAAATAGATGCCGAAAAAGTAGATATTTTGATTGTAGCCAAACCTACAAGAAAGCTATCTACCCGAAGCAAATTTATTATAGATCAGTACATCATGAGCGGCGGTAATGTAATCTGGTTGATTGACCAGTTTCATGTTAACCTTGACAGCATAAATTTAAAGAGTCCTTATGTTCCCAGACCCATTGAACATGGTCTGGATGATTTGTTTTTCAAGTATGGCGTCCGTATAAATAAAGATCTTGTACTGGATCTGGAAAATTCCAAAATTCCACAGGTAATTGGCATGCAGGGAGGACAGGCCCAGCAACAACTATTTCCATGGGTGTATCATCCACTCCTGCAGGGCAATCCTAATTCTACAATCGTCAGGAATATTGACAGGGTATCTTCAACCTTTGCAAGTTCCGTTACGCCCCTTGATAACCCCCTTGAACTAAGCTATACCACACTTTTAACAACATCCAATTACAGCCGTTTCCAATTATACCCAATGAGGTTATCTTTTGACATTCTCAAACTGGAACAACGACCTGAAGCCTATAATAAAAAATTTCTACCTGTAGCGATAATGGTTGAAGGCGAATTTGAGAGTTTATATAAAAATCGGGTTACGGAGTCAATGACCCAGGCATTAAATCAGATCAATGCCTCATTCGTTGAAAAAAGTAAAAAGAAAAGTATCCAGGTTTTTGCAGGTGACGGGGATATCATAAAAAACCTTTTTGTGAAAGGCAGGATCAGTCCTATAGGTTTCAATAAATGGGAAGGAATAACCTATTCGGGAAATAATGAGTTTATTATGAATATCATAGACTATATACTTGATGATTATGGTCTTATGGAGGCGCGTACCAAAAACGTCAAATTGCGTCTATTGGATCAGGTTAAGCTTCAAGAAGAGGGACTTAAGTGGCAGATAATCAATCTTTTAGGGCCTATTGTATTCGTATTGCTGTTTGCGCTGATATTTTCTTATATCAGGAAAAAGAGATTTGGATCATGATGAGTGTTTTTCGAGGTATTTCTTCAGCATTATAAGTGCTTCCGGCCACCCATCACTAACAGCTTTATAGTACCAATCCCAACTTTTACCTTTCTGGAAGCCTGACTGAACCACCTTAAGGACAGAGTAGCTGGGTTTTTCCTCGACGTCAAAACGTAGGGTACAAGGCCCAAGAATTGATCTTTCTGAATTAATATATACCATATCTTCAAGATGCAGATGCGATCTCCAGTTGTATAACTTGATTCTGCCGGTAGAAATAAATTTGATTCCATCCTTGCTTCGTAACCACGTTATCGTATACAGTCCACCATCTTTTTTCTGGATTAGCGCAGAATCTACTCCCCACCAGCTTTTAAGATGTTTCAAGCTAAGAAACGCATCAAGGATTTCAGTTGCCGTTGCCTTTATCCTGATCTCAGATTGGACAAATCTTTTCATAACATCAAATTAATTAATTTGATCAAAAACCTTACATTCTTCAAGTGCAAGCTTCGTATCATCTAAGTTGATTATCGTATCCAGCTTATTCATGTCATTCAGTAAATAATTGATAACATTTGTTATGTCAACATCACTGATTTCCTTATTTGGAACCATTTTAAAAATGGCATCAGGGTTATTCACACCGTTTCTGATCATGCATTGTATCAATCC
>JAHHJO010000129.1:0-9897 GCA_018680275.1 Bacteroidia bacterium | reverse complement strand
AGTCCTGTTGTTGCAGCCAGGGGAACAAATCTGACCGCATCGATGGTTCTTTGGTACATACCTTTAAACAAGGGGTATAAGCCGATAAGAAATCCCAAAGGCAAAGTCAGGATCAGAGCTTTTACATAGCCAGCCAGATTCAGTCCAATGGATTTGAACATATTCTGAATGAGATTATTTTCCAGGTATAATTCCTGGTATGCTGACAATACTTTTAAAGGATTTGGAAGAATGCTGGGCATCATGATCGGATTTTCTCCCATCGTGAGAATAAACCATATCATCAGGATGGAAGCTACGCCGAGAACCTCAAGCAGCAACCGCCACTTTCCCGGAACATTTCCTCGTAATTTAAACAGCCAGCTCATTTAAGATTAAGCTGGAATTAGCTGGAATTCTGTCCTTCTGTTTTTAGCCTTACAGGATTCTGTTGCATTGGTTTCACAACCTGTTACAGGTTTATCAGGTCCATTGCCTACAATGACAAATCTGTTTGGATTCATTCCATAGGATGCTTGAAGATACCCTGCCACAGATTGAGCTCTTTTCCTGGATAATTCCATATTCATTTGCCGTCCTCCAACATTATCTGTATTTCCTTCTACCCTTACTTTCACATTACCAAATGATTTTGCGATTTCAGCGAATTGAAGATCAATGATAGTCTTGGCATTCTCAGATAAAGTAAACTGTCCTGTCGCAAAATTTATACTGACTGGTTTGGTCGCAAATGCAGGGATCGTTTTATCGGCGGAGGAAGCAGGTCTAAAATCCTTATCTTTTTCAGCTGAATATTGTGTGCCCTGGAGTTTGCTGTCAGCAGACCTGATCGGACCGGTACTGATAACACTTCTCCAACTGGGACCAAGTTTTTCATTATCTCCCATCTGAACAAATCTTTGATTCATCTTGTCATAGAGATCACCTCCTTTCATTCCACGGAAGCTGTTATTCAAACCAAAGAAATTGATATTATCACCATGACTTGTATAATAGACATTATCCATCATGCCTTTGGCATCTTCAACAGAAACTTCGCAGAACTCGGCAAGATATTTCGCTGCTTTCTCTGCATTACCCGGGTTTTTTAATTCTGCTACAGCACGCATCCATCCTTCATAAAACCCATCAAATAATTCTTTTTTGGAATCAATGACACTTTGTTTGGCAAACATGATGTCACCGATAATATGTGACTGCTCCCTTGTCGTCAGTAGAATTTTGGATCCGGGTACATCCCTTGTAGCTATAATATCATCCGGACTCCAGACTACTGCTGCATCGACGTCTGGTGATCTGAACAATTCAGCGGCCTTAAGGTTATCAGAGGTTTTCACCAATTGTACATCATCGATTGAGAGTCCTGCAGATTCAAGGGCAGTTACAAGCATTGTTTGTGCAGGTGCCGGAACAGCAAGAGCGATTTTTTTACCTTTCAGATCATTAACTGTTTTGATCCCTCTTTTGACGATTATGGCATCACCACCTCTTGACCAATCAACCTGCATAAACGCTTTTGGTTCCATGGATGCCAGGTCGTCTGGTGCAGTATAAAAAGAAAATGCATCAGCAGTTTGTACCAAAACATCGTATTCATCGGCAATCCATGCATTCAAAGCATTCATAAGATCATTTTCCATTTTGAAATCGACCTTCATGTTATAGTCTTTGTAAAATCGACTTCTTGTATTTGCTTCGGCACCTTCATTGAAATAAAGTCCGGGTGCATACCCACCCCACATTACAAGCTGGACCTTAAGTGTATTTTCATCCCCTTCACTATCGGATCTATTGAATAATCCACCACTTTTTTTCTCGGATGAACTCTTTGCGTCAGAAGTTCCTGAATTATTATTGGCTTGTTCCTGTTCAGCTTTGTTTTTAAGGTTTTCTCCTACCTGGGTATTGTTCAATAACCATTGACCTCCAAAAAACAGGAGCGCCAGAATGAGGATTGTTATTATAAGTTTTGAAAATATTGTTAATCGTCGTGCCATTATTACTTGTGTTATTGATTTCTAAAATTTAACTAATCAAAAAAAGTATCATATTGATTTGATCTTCCTATTTTTTCAGGTTGCTTTATTGGTTGACTAAGGTCCAGAACCTGGCCGTCATCTTCAGCCTGGCTGATAATATCCTGCTTTTCGGTTCCCAAAAGTAAGGAGGTAGATTCCTTTTCCCATTTTTCAAGCATCTGCATACCTTTCTCTTCAAAAATACCATTCTGGAGATCGATTGAATCCATAAAGCTTTCAGACATCTCCATGAATCTTTCCATTTCGCCGACCTTTCCGCTTACATCATCAGCAATGGCTTCAAGAGCAGAATCAAACATTTCTTTTTTGTCACTGTCTCCTTTAATAATAGCCATCGCGGATTTCATTGCAGAATGCCCAGCCAGCATGGCTTTCCTTTCCTGTTCTTTAACTTTGACCTGGTCTTCGATGTCTTCAGCAAGTATTGAAGAGTTCTCATACATCTTTGAAAGTACACGATAAAGCACTTCCATTCTTTTATAGAGATCCTCCAATTTGAGATTTGAATCTCTTAAACGCCCTGCTTTCCTGCTTTTGAGGATCATTACTGCTTCCTGTTGCGTCTCTTTGGCCTTGCTGGCAAGTTTCAGGTTGGTACGGATTTCCTTTTGATTATTAATAATCATTTCCTTCAGCTTATGCATCTGTCCTCTCAACTTGCTGATCTGCTTACGCATTTTTTTGAGATTGCCTTTAAGTTCATCAACATAACTCTTAAGAATACCTATCGGATCTATTTGAACAAACAAACCTGTAATCCAGCGCATTGTGCTCTTATACATATACCAAATCAGATTCCTGGCCTTTGAATCAAGACCGAAAAAAATGATCATACCCAAAACACCCAATGTAACGGCCAAACCTGCAGTTGTGGTAATAAACCCAAGAAAGGATCCAATGATCCCGGGAATAATAACAGCAGCTGCAACAGCGATTCCAAGCAAAAAGATGGCACCGGTTATGCCTTCGGGTCTGCGCCAAAAAGACTTTTTCTTATATTCTGACATGCAATAAAATAAGGTGATTTACTTATGTAAAGATACAATATGGAATCTGATACACATATTACAAACCACAGATATTTAATAACAATTCCAAATGGGTGGGATAATCGTCGAATAACGATAAAAACAAGATGAAAGCTGGTATTTAGCAAAAAAAAAGCTCTTGCAGTACATTTACCACAAGAACTCACTTTTAACACTCTTAAATAAATTCATTTTTAGCAAATACTGAATACACTCTCAAAACTCCAATATTCACTTAGAACATTTTAATAACCTTTAATTAAACAGAATAAGAATTAAACCTTAAATAATTCAAATTCATTCTCTTTTCTCAATAAGGATGTTCTGTTTCTTTTTTACTATAAAATACTTAGAGGCTAAGTATTTAGATGTATAGCTTTTATTTAATTCTCAGGTTTCTCAATAATTACAATACAAATATCGTACAGATTCATAGAAATTAATATAACAAAATACACGAAGCCAAGACACGCAATTCCATGTTATAACAAATTTATATAATTTATATTATATTGTTTATCAATGTTTTATAGTTTAAAATGACATCTAGATTGCATAAAAAAAACTGGAAAAAAATAATCCCGGTGGTTTATTAACCATCGGGATTCGCCTTTAACATTCTTAAATATTCTGTAGTTGTTTTTAAGGATGATAGATACCCATAAATGGGTGAGTTCCGTTTTAAACCCGAACTCTACAAGGTTTCCGGTTTAAAGTTCTCGAACTATACCTACCTAGAGTTCACCGATATCCTCGATGATTCCAAGAAGTCGAAGAACTACTTCTACTACTTGCATGATAAAATAGATTTAACAAGTGAAAAAAAATTATACAGTAAATCTATTGCTAAAATCATGCCATACCTATAACATTAACGCAGATGCTGGGACATGCATTTTAAGGGAAGATGGGAATCTATTAGGTAAGATTCCAGATTTCGTTTAATATGTATGGACTTGCGCATTAAGAAATGCACATTTATCCATTATCCTCATTTTCCGTAAAGATAATAAGCAACTAGGTGCTAATGCCATCACATTTAACACAAAATTGGGACATGCATTTACTTATATAGCTATATTTGGATTTGATAGGGAATATTTATTAAAGGGAAACCATGCTTTATGCAAGAATTGAAAGCTATTGTCAATTTGTTGTCCAGGCAAAAGTTAAAGCAAATTGAAATCATTACAGAAGATGTCCAACTTTCTGAAAAAAGTAAGGACCTGTTCGAAGGCATTAAGTCAGGGACATATAATTCAGATGAAGAAGCTGCGCTTGCTTTATATGACTCAAACAAGAATAATGAAAGTTACAGGAAACTCAAGTACCGTCTTCGCGAAAGGTTGATCAATACTCTTTTTTTTATCGATATCCAGAATTATTCCAAGCATGCTTATGAAAAGGCATTAAACAGGAATTATAAACACTGGGCATCAGCAAAAATTTTGATGGAAAAAGGATTACGCGGTCCTGCAATGTCCTTGCTGGAAAATTCTCTCAAATCAGTTATTAAATTTGATATTACTGATCTTACTGTCCTGATTTTGAAAGCCCTTAAAATGCATTATGGCTTATACCAGTTCAATGCCTATAAATACAATAAATACAAGGAACAGTATAAGCAGTATAAAGATATTTTTGATTATGAAGAACAAGCGGAAGAATACTATACCCTTCTTGGACATATTGTAAGTAGCACCAAGGCTTATTCCTATAATGCCGAAATGAAACAAATGGATCTGGAACTCAGCTCCTTTATTGAAAAGATTAAATCCATTGATGCTTACTATCTACAATATTATGCCTTGAATGCATTCTATTTCATGAATCTCATTAAAAAAGACAATCAGAAAGTACTCGAAATATGTAATTATGCGATTGATTATTTTGAGAACAAACAAGGATTCAGCCGAATGGCCATCTTTTCCTTTTATCAAAAGAAAGGGATATCTCTCCTGGGATTACAACAATATCCTGAAGCCATTGAAAATTTTGAAAAATGCCTGAGTTTCAATCCACCTGAAGGCGGTCTTTCGTGGCAATATATTTATTCCTATATGTTCACAGCCAATATTCTTTTAAAAGATTACCAGGCTGCATACAGGATTACGTCCTTTATAATGAACCATAAAAAATTCAATAGTCTCAATGAAACATTCAGACAACCATGGCATTTGAAGGAGGCATTTATTCACTTCCTGATCAAAGTCGGGGAAATCAAGCCTGACGCAGAAGAAGGTGTAAAACCATTGAGAACTTTTAGAATTGGAAGATTCCTGAATGATGTAGATAAATTTGCCCGGGACAAAAGAGGACTGAATATCACAATTAACATCATCCAGATGCTGTTCCTGATCATAGATGAAAAGTATGACGATGTATTGGATAAACTGGCCGCATTAAAGCAATACAATTTCAGATATCTAAAAAGGCCTGAATACGCCAGATCAAGTAACTTCATCAAAATGTTACTGAAGATCCCTGAAGCAAATTACGAACCTGATCTAATTAGATCAAAAGCTGCAAAATTCTATGATAACCTGGTGAGTCACACATCGGACTTTTCAGAACAATCTATGAGTATAGAGATAATCCCTTACGAACAATTATGGAAAGAAATCCTGAGTATTTTTGAAAAGTGATCAATGGTCTTTATAACTCTCTTTTTCAAAATTATTATTATCTAGAACGAATGACTTTTCGTGTACTTTCCTGACTTCCCAAAGACTATATTTCTTGTCGTCTTCCTTTAATCGGCTTTCTGAATACATAATCATCCCTTTCATCTTGTTGACCGAATCACTGTAATTCCCTGGAGTAAATTGATTTAAAAAACCACCGTAGCTATCCTTCCAGTCAACCGGGAATTCAGGTGCCAAATAAACATTCAGATTTTCATCTTCATTTTCACCTTTATAATTTTCACAATAATAACCTGCAATATCTTTGGTCTTCCCTGTTTTATTCAATTCAAGAGAAGCCACATTATCATTCAATCCCTTATTGTTTGAAGCCTGGTACATTCTGATCATATTGGGAATGGCATATACTGACTTTTTTCCTTCTTCCGTTCTGTACATTGCCATCAAATCATTTTCGATATCCATCACAACAAGACTAGTAGCATCATCCTCTTTTTGTTCCATACCAAACAACGTTCCATCCTTCTTGTAATACATCCTGCAATCACGCGTCTCTTTACCATAATCGGTCAATTGAATATCAAGGTAAAGATCAAACACATAAGATTCAGGTAATTTTTCTGATGCATCAAAAGAATCCATCATCTCACCGTAGTTCCTGTTGACCTTTTCCCAGTCAATTTCACCATTCTCAAGGGTATCAGAATTATAATAATTCTTTACCATCCTGTCAAATGATTCATCAATAGGTTTGTAGGCAGCTCTTACAATTGCATTTGAAACCTCTTCAACGACCTTATCCTCGACCTGCTTCATTAATTTCTTCTGCGCTTCCTTTTGAATACGCTTGAATATCTGGGCATCTGAGGATAAGGGAAGGATCAAGAAAATGCAACTGACTTGTAGTATGAATTTGATAGTTTTCATAATGTCGGGGTTAAAAAATTACTTAGAGGTATTTTTTCATTTTTTCTAGGTCATCTTTAATTTGTTGTGCAACAATATGGTAGGCATAATAAAAGCTATCCTTTGTTGCCTCAACTTTCGCTTTATTCTTATCCACGGAAGCTTTTCTTTCTTTTAGCGCTTTGCTTTCTGCTTCTATCTCTTTCTCCAGTTGAATGATTTGCTTTTTTTTATTTTGAATTGATAGTTCAAGGCTGTTTAGCTGTTTGTTATTATCATCAATATGTCTGCTCATCTGGTTTCGAAATGCGTCCAGGAACTTGGATTCTTCTTTCTCCAGGATACTGATATAATGTTCAGCACTTGCTTTCAGGTTGGCGGGTGTAGCACCCATCGTTTTAGCCATAGCCAATGCTGACTGAAATTTCGTTCCTTCATCCATCTCCATCTTTGACAGATTTTGCAATGACTGTTTATATTCGAGGTAATCAAATCCTTCGAGGTTCGATTCCTCGATAGCAGACAATAATCGATTAATGAATTTTTCATCTACCTTCCCTTTAGGTGGGTTATCTTTGCTAAAGTCAGGTTTATTAATCTTTATCTCCGGTTTTGCAGGTTTGGATTGTTTTTTCTCAACCTGAGAGGCAGCTTGCTTTTTAGCCTCGTTCTCATCTTCAATTATAAAGAGGGATTTAAGTTTTTTAAACATGTATTGACAATAATTATGATCTGTAAATATATATTTAACTATTATTATAACCGATTTTAATCGATAATTCAAGTATGTACGTATTTGATTACAGGAAACGGGTGAGATATGCTGAAACTGATAAAATGGGCTATCTCTATTATGGCCATTATGCAAAATACTACGAAATAGGCAGGGTCGAATGCCTCAGGCATCTCGGTCTGTCATATAAACTTATGGAAGACCAATATAAGATTATGTTACCTGTCGTACACCTTGAATCCAAGTACCTTTTGCCAGCTTATTATGATGAAGAAATTCTGATCAAAACCATACTAAAGGAAATGCCTGGAAAAATGATCACTTTCCATCATGAACTGATCAATCCGAAAAGCTTGATTATTAATAAAGCTATAGTTAAATTATTCTTCGTAGATATGGAATCAGGGAAAAGGACATCAGTTCCTGGTTTTTTGAAAGACAAACTTCTTCCTTATTTTAAAACGGGATCTTAGGAAATGGGAATGGCAGAATGGAAAATAATTAGGAATCTGGTATATATTACGAAAAAATATTCACTGCCAGGATTCTCGGGTGTTCCTGTTTACGACGTTATAGTGTTTGTAGTTAATGAAGCAAAACGTGATGATATTGTCACACGTTCCAATGCAGTTGCATTTACTTTTTTTCTTTCATTATTTCCTGCAATCATCTTCCTTTTTACCTTATTACCAATGCTTCCTTTTACCGCAGATTATCTGAGCCTGTTCAGGGAAACAACTGCAGAGTTTTTTCCACAGGATGCACACAACTACCTGTTCAGAGTAATTGAAGGTGTTGTGTCTATCAAAAGAGGCAGTCTTCAGACCCTGGGTTTAATATTCGCAATATTTTTTTCGAGTTCAGGAATGACTACATTGATGTATGGCTTCAATAAAACCCATGAAAGAGTTTTCAAAAAAAGATCCTATGCCAAATACAGACTAGTAGCCATCCTCCTGACCATGCTCCTTGGTGCATTGTTTATGGTTTCCATGTTGCTCATCATATTTGGGCAACCTATACTTGAAGTCTCTCTTGACAAATTAAATGTCAGAAATACAGGCTTTGTGTTTACTTTCCTGAAATGGTCAATTGCAATATCTCTGATTTATTTAGGTATTACCCTAATTTACAGGTATGGATCTGCTATGAAAGAAAGGATAAAATGGTTTAACACAGGGGCCATTCTGGCTACGATATTATCTATTATCTCATCTCTGTTATTTTCCTACTTCATCAATAATTTTGGCCAGTATAATGAAATATACGGATCCATTGGAGCCCTTATCGTTTTATTGATCTGGCTTGAGATCAACGCCTTTGTTATTCTTGTAGGCTTTGAATTTAATGCAAGTATTGCCGTGAATAAAGCAATTCTTTAGGCATCACGGATTCTTAGCTCGAATGGTCAATAAAACTTTCAATTCAGGGAAATAAAACAACCTACTGGTTGCTTTGACGGCAGAGGTTCATAATTTCCATCTTGTATCCTTTCAAGGACATCCTTTAATTCGTGATTGGTTATGACACGTCGTTTTCTACCGACACGATAATAGCTGTTATCAATTCTTCCCTTGTAAATGATCTTTTTCTCTGACTCATTATAGACAACGACTTCAGGGGTCATCCGTACTTCAAATTTCCTGGTAAGTGTTTGAAAATATTCATACTTAAGCGGGAAAGGAATATCGTATTCATCCTTGAATTTCGTAATCGTCTCTATGGAAGAATGTCTGTTTGGGAATAAACCTGTAAAGGAAATATTATGGTCATTGTAACCTTCATATAAATTTCTGAGCAGTGGTGTATAGTACTGGCAAATTCTGCATTCTTCAGCCATGAATATATACACTGTGACAGAATCAATATCTTGTTCTGATCTTAAATGATCAGTTGCTACAAATAAGCTGATGAACAGGATTAGGATTTTCGGCACGAAAAATAATTAATAAGATAAAATACAAAAACTTATATGGAACCTGGCTAAGATATCAAATACATTCATCCTAACCACGGTAAGGTATTGTATAAGATACTTAAGCGACTTCCGCTACTGTAAAAATGCTTCCTGTGACAAGTACAAGATCCTTCTTTTTCGCTTTTTTCCTGGCTGCACCCAAGGCTGATGAAATACTTTTATAGCATTTTCCAAATAACCCTTCCATAGCTGCCTTTTCCTGGAGTTCTTCCTTTTTCATAGCTCTTGGAATTTTCGCTTCACTGAAATAATATCTGGCACTGCCTGGTAAGAGTTTTAATACCGGTTGAATATCCTTATCAAAAACCATAGCCAGTACAATGTGGAGAGTATCAAAGTCTTCATTTGATATGGCATTGAAAAGAGCTTGTATACCTTCCCGGTTATGCGCACTGTCAATGATTGTCCTGGGTTTCGATTTTATTATTTTATATCTCCCGGTGAATGCCCATTTAGTCAATCCGTCTGTCCATGCTGTCCTGATTTGTTTCTTTGAAGGGACGCAATCCAATTCTTCCAAACATGCCAGGGTTGTTTTCATATTTTCAAGCTGATAATCCGGAAACAT
>JAHHJO010000042.1:0-9914 GCA_018680275.1 Bacteroidia bacterium | reverse complement strand
TCAACTCAAAAGACATTTTATCAGCGGATTCAGATCGAATCGTTAATAATTTTGCTCCTTGAAGTTCTCTTATCAAAGCGGGCATCATTTCTATTATTTTCTCGGCAGGACGTTTTTCTAACTTGACAGGGTCAAAGCTCTCTGAAATGGCGTCAATCATTTTTTGCCTGGAGTAATTTTCCAGAGTAGTCACAATCAGTTTGGCGTACCTGGCTTGATCCGAATCTGACCATTGAAGGGGTTGACCGATCTCTATGGCTACTATCTCACCTACTGAATAAGCCTTAGTTGAGTCGGGATTCTGTATAGTTTCATTAATCCAGTCCTGAAATATAGATACACGTACAAAATGCTCTATCGCGCCATAAGTAGCGGGACCCTTTATGCCGGGTTCTCCCATAGAACTTACTCCTGCTAGGTAAAGTATTTCACCTTTATGAATAAAAGCGGGACCTCCACTATCTCCAGGGCCACTGGTTCCCTCTCGCTCCGTTGGGTCGTTTTCTGGTGAGTCATAATCGAAAATAATATGAGTATTGTTAACGCCATCTATGATATTTGTATATGCACGAAGCTTTCCATCTTTAATCCAAGAGTTATCTGTTGCTCTTTTATCTCCGTGTCCGGCTATTATGATGAGCTGGTTTAATTCATCATTTTGAGGATATATCTGGATAGGATCAATTTCATCAACCTTGCTTCCCAGTTTTAATAGGGCCAAATCATATTTGCCCATGGGTTGGTATTTGGGATGCAGAAACACATGTTCGACCTTGTATTCAGAGCCATTTTCAAAGTATACGGATAGTTCTCCATTAGTACGATTGAACATTCCCTCAGCCACATGACCAGCAGTAAGAACCCAGTTCTTATCAATCAAAGTACCATCACCGCCTTTTACTCCAACCTTGCAAACAGATGTAAATTGTTTACCATATTCCACGGGGGATTGAGGAGTCACTTGTGCATTTGTTGAGTTGTAATTACAACTTATTAAGCTAGTTATTAAAATGATTGCTGCAGCAGTACATCTTAGTTGATTCATATTATTTACAATTTTCAGTTATTTTATCAAGAGTTCTAGTCAATGATTCGATATCGTTACTGTCTATTCCTTTCTGTGCCGTCGTTCTATTCGAAAGAATTATTTTATTCATGTCGTTTAGACTGTGTTTCGCTTTGTCGGTTAGTTTGATTTTATATTTACGCCTATCGTTTTTATCGATGGATCGTTTCAGATACTTGTTTTTAACCATTAGTTCGATCATTCTCGTAACGGAGGCATTATCCTTAAAGATTATTTTGGCTATTTCACTTTGAGAGAGGGAAGGATTTTCATGCAAGAATAGAATGAGTAGAACCTGATCCAATGTAATGTCATTAAAGGTTTTTTGGATTCTTTTGAAGGCAAACCTTTTGTATTCCTTGATTGCTTTTTCAATGGTGTAGAATACAGTATCCTTTGGTGAAGTGATCATAATTAATGCTTGATACAAATATATTTGATATATCAAATATATAAAAAACTTTAACAATATTTATGTTTGCGATCTTCATAAATGAGAACAGAGAGTTTATTAAATCCACAACTTTAGTTAAAGACGAAGTAGGATAGTGCGATTTTGGAGATTACTCTTTTACTCCCTTGTAAGTTTGAGAAGTTAAACTTGTTTTCGTGATGTATTAGATGGCACATGCTTTTCACTTTATTGAGTACATAGTTTACACTATGAAATGATTTAATTGCAAGTAGGTTTCTTGTCGGTACAAGTTGCTGCTCAGGGTGAAGGATATCCGATCCTCCAGATTCATCAGGATGACCTGCTATCTATTGTTAGAGTCTGGCTAATTATTCGAATAACATGTTTGACTACGTTTAGTGTATAATGCATATTCGACATGGAATGCACTATGTTATGCACTTTTATTTAGTTTTTATTAGTCTGATCGAATGATTTTCAATATTCAAGATATAGACATCTGGAGGTAATGAAGATAAATCGATTGTATTTATTTGAGAATTCAATTTGCCACTGTTTACTAATTTGCCAGTCATGGTGTATAGCTTAAACCCAGTGTCCTGTACCGATTTTATTTCTATATTAAGTTCTTGATTAAAAGGATTTGGATATACCTTATAATTTTTAGCCTGACCATTATTTTCGTTGATAGATGTAGTTGTACAGCCAATTAATCCATTGAGGTCGTAACGTGAAACAAATTGCCAAATCTCTATGCTGGCATCAATCGTCATATTCCCAAAACTTCCTGGCCAATCATGTCCTCCTCCGATCACCCTTAATTCCTCTACGTAGGCACAACCTGATGCAGTTGACCAGGTATATCGCTCTACACTTGGGCTTACAGTACGCATAGCTGCAGTTGGATTGCAATTGTTATGACTTGCCCAATAGCTATGAGTTTCTGCAGCAGAAATATAGTATTCTATGCCGGCCCATGTCAGTCCATTGTAGGGAGAAACAGGGTCATCCGTGCCAAGTATTGTGAGAACACCAGTGGAATGAACCGGAGCGCAATAACTATTTGGATTGGCCTGCATCGTTCTGGCTACAGCACCAATAGCTGCAATTTGGTTGTTGAGTTTACAAGCGAGTTCGTAGGAAAATTCACCTCCTAAGGAATAGCCGCAAGCATATATTCTATTCTGGTCTATTTGGTAATCACTCGCAATTGTGTCTATCAATGCACTAATAAAAGGTACATCATCAAAAGTACCTTGGATTTTAGGGAGCCAGTTCAGAGAATTTCCGTCGCTTGGGTCAGGGCGTGCCTGGGGGTAAACAAGCATGAAATTAGCAGTATCGGCAAGAGGTCTCATATCGGCTAATGTCTGCCAATTAGCAATGACATCATTACCTCCATGAAAGTTGAATAGTAAAGGCAAACTTGTAGTTCCATTATAACTTGTTGGAACATAAATACTATATTCTCTTGTTAAGCTATTATTCTGTATGGTTTTGCTAATGTATCCTTGAGTATAACCTGCACTTAGATAAGCAGAAAATACTAAGAGTGAAAGAAAACTTTTTATTTTCATAATAATCATTTCAAGACTTTGGGTATGTGTCGTATCCCGAAGAGTATGGCATATACACTGTGTGGAGTGTAGTTTTTATTTTGCTATTCTATCGTAGTTTTTCAACGTTTTTAAAGTCCATAATGTATGTATTCCTGCCCATTCTAATTTTGTTCCTTCACTGATACCATACCAGGTGTCCCATCTTCCATCTTTCTTTTGTCGGTTGATTAATTCTCTAATATCTGATTCAATGGTTTCTTTAGTAAATATCGAATATAAAATGCTTTCAGAAGATGATGCGTAATTTAAACTATGTGGTTTTCCGTAAAGCCCCCATCCGTCATCAGCTTTGTCTTCGCAAACTACTCCCTTGTTTGTAATCCAGTTTTTTAAATCATTAATTGTTTTAGAGGCCTTAGTCCGACTTTTCGTATGTTCTAAGAAAGTTAAATATCTTGGTACACATAAATAACAGAAAACGTGTTTGTCTTTTATTCGGTCAAATTCGCTCCAGACAAATTCTTCTGCTTTTTGCATCCAGGGAATGTCTATTTTATACTTCTCGAGAATCCCCAATAAGGGTGCAGTAGTGCTTAAAGCGGCCCATTCTTTAACTGTATTAAAGTGTCCTTCGCAGGGATAATTACTTTTAGGTCTAAACATCCATGGAATTCCACCTTTATCTGTAGTGACACTTTGAAAATAAGGCATAAAATCATTCAGAATTATTTCTTTGGTCAGATAGCCTACTTCATCTAGTGTTTCGAGTGCCATAATGCTAAAAAGAGGCTGACTTTCCGGCGATGCAGTATCTGGTTCCATTCCGTGTCCAAAGCCACCGTCCGAGTTTCTATAGGCACATACTGCATGAAAAACACCATCCCTATTTCCATTTTCAAAATAGAAATGAAACAAACGTCTTTCTATCATTCTTGCGTTTGTGAGTATAAAATCCCTTGCTTTTAAATAGTTGTCTTTTGAAAGTTTCATTCTTTGTTTAATGTGGATTCAAATTACACATAACTGTCTCGTGTTTGCGGCGTGAAAGCTTTAGCTGCCCGTAATTGTCATATGCAATATCAGCTCTCGTTTTTTTTAGTTTGATTGATGCGCAAGCAAACCACATCTAATTTTGATTTTGTAAAACAGATGATTTTGCCAAGGATATAAAAGCTAAAAGTCACCGTTGTAATATTATTTTACTGACAGCAATAGAATTAGTCTGCTGTACATGCAAAAAATAAATGCCATTATGCAATCCTGATATATCAATTTCATTTCCTTGATTGACTTTTTTTGTCAATTGGCGTTTTCCATTCATATTATAAACATCAATCCAGGCATCAGTAGGAAGTCCCAGGATTTGGCACTTTCCAGTTGTGGGATTAGGGAAGACTTTGACAGCATTGAATGCTATGTTTGGTGTTGCAGAAGTGGTCGTACTTTTAGTGACCACAATTTCATCTCCTTCCCGAATGGGTTGTTCTCCAAAAAAGTTGGCTCCCTCATTTTCATATTCTTTTAGCTCAATAATGTGGACATTAAATTCCCCATCTGTATAAAGTCTGTTTCTTGTCAAATAAGTACTGAATGGCCTTGAACTTGTAATAGAATATGCCTCCTCCAGAACCAAATCACCTATTGCCCAAGAATTCATAAACAAGCCCTCTGTATATCGGTTAGCGTCTGTTTCTCTTGTTAATATATAATATTGCTCTTTTGTATCACCCATCATTCCTGTTACATTGAATGGCGCTCCATTTTTGGTAATAACTTCGGAAAACAGAATTTCTCCAAATGAATTATAGACACTAATCCTGCCATCGTAAGAAACAGTATCAACAAAGCCTCTGTTTCCCATTATAAAGACTTTGTCATTGATGAACGTAGAAAAAGGAAATTGCAAATATCCTGTTGGTTCCTCCAGGTCTAAAGTATCAGATACTACACCGATGTCATCAAAATAGATCCCTTTGGTTGAAGTGGCCGCAAAGATGTTTGGATCCCGAAGGTTATGAGTTAATAGCACATTATTGCCATCCTTGAAGCTGTACAATCCCAAATCAGTGGGGAATTCAAAACTGGTAGTTTCATACAACAGCAAAGTATCTGCAGCTTCATCATTAGATTCAATCACACTCCAGGTATAGATACTCCCGGTGAGCGTACTGCGTAAAAATTTAAATTTATTCTGTGATTTATAATTGAACAGTAAGAGCCCCTCTACAAATAATCCGGGATTTTCAACAAAGGTTGTGGTAAAAGAATTCAGCAATTGCCCATCATCAGGATTGAATACTTTATTGGTATACATCCCCAAAGTACTTAGTGAAGGGTATGCAAAAAGCGCATTTCCCGTCACCATTATTTCACCTGCTACTATATCTAAGTCGGCAAATATAATTTTCTCCTCAGCCAGGGCTATCAATTGAGACCAGTTAAGACTCCCCGTTTCCAAATCATAAGAATTTAGATGATACTCTACAGGAGAAGTGCTGATCAGAATAATAAGTGCCTGGTTATAGACTAAATAATCCATCACAAAAACAGATTCATCTAATACGCCTGCTTCATTGATGACAGAAGGGCGTAACTGCCATAAAATGTCAGTTCCTGATGTGGTAAAAGATTGTGAAAAAGTTATTTGAAGTGGAATCAAGTAAACTACAAAAAGAATTAAAATAGATCGCATTCAATTGATTATTATGTGTATAAGAATTATTTTCTTTTTTCTTTAAATGAGAGCAGACGTCCAGGTGTTTACATTGTCCTTACTCTAAATTACTCAAAAGAAGAAATAAGATCAAATTGCAAACTGCAACTTGAAAACTAGCATAAAAGCGATATAGGTTTTTTAAGAGGTAGTGTAGGGTACTCATTGCACATTTGCACAAAATAAGCCCCGATTAGCTTTGTGGAATTAGAAACATATCTGAATAATAATTGAACATTAGTAATATTGGCCAACACAGGTGTCAAACTTATTAAATTAATAGTATGTTAGGATTGAATTGCAAGTATGATAGCATAGCTGCTTGTATAGCAGGGAAGTAGTAAGCTTGGAGTTCCTCATAAAACCGGACACTCAGATTAAGCTGCTGTGTTGGTTAAAAAATAATGTTGTTGCAATGGAGCCTTGTACCCGATTGCGCTGTGTTTTCTTTTGGTATTATACCATCTTTCTATATAATCAAAAATAGAGTTTCTTGCATCTTCAATGGTTGAGTAATAAAACTTTTTAGTCCATTCTGTTTTCAAAGTTTTAAAGAAGCTTTCAGCTGGTGCATTATCCCAACAGTTACCTTTTCTACTCATTGACTGAACTATTGTTTTATGTGTCCGTAAAACATTTCTGAACTCTGAGCAGCAATATTGTACACCTCTGTCAGAATGGAAGATTAGCTTGTTTTTTATTTTTCTTTTGTGTAAAGCCATTTTTATACAGGCTATAGTTGTGTTTTGAGCTGTCATATCCTTAGAAAGGTTCCATCCAACAATCATTTTATCTGCCAGGTCCATAATTATAGTAAGATAAGTCCAGCCATTTTTTGTCGGAATATAAGTAATGTCACTGACCCACTTTTCATTTACTTTTTCTGAGTAAAAAAGCCTGTTCAATACATTATCAAAAATCATGTAATTATGATTTGAATCTGTTGTATGGATATATCTTCTTCGAGGTCTTGCCTGAATACCCAATTTCTTCATAACTCTGGCTACTGTAGATTTTGATACTATTATTCCTCTTTGATTCAAAGCCTCACTGATCCTTGGACTGCCATATGTCTTTTTACTTGAATTAAACTCTGATATAATATCCTGATCAATATTGATCGGCTTTGTTATTTCTGTATTCCTTCTAAGCCAGTCATAATAACTAGATCTACCTACTCCTAACATTACACACATTTTTTCAACAGAATATTTGGCTTTATTCATCCTCATAAATTGGTAGATATCCTGTCTTTCTTGGAAAAAATGTTGATAGCCTTTTTTAAGATCTCAAGTTCAAGTTCTTTTTCTCGTAGTGCTTTGTTTAATCGTTTGATCTCCTTTTGTTCTTCGCTCATTGACTCTATACCATTACCAGGAAAACTCAAGTCTTCACCCTGATCCAGATACTGTTTTCTCCACCTACTGATCATATTTGGATGAATCTGTAAATCCTCTGAGAGTTCTTTGAGAGATATATCAGTTAGACTACGTTTTACTACCTCTAACTTGAAGGCCTTGTCAAATTTTCTTCTTCTTTTCATGTTGCTAAGTTAATTTAGTTACAATAACTTAACTCCGTGTCCGGTTTTATGAGGAAGTGTAATACTAAATTTTATCAATTATATCTCAATAAGCCTTTTACCAACACACCCTATCCAATATACCCTCTGACTCCCTCCAGGGAGAACCGCTCTCCTCGATTATAATAACATTGAAATTCTACTATAAGGAAATCAAGGATAAAACAATGATCCTTTTATTCTGTACTTGCTCATAAAATGGGATACAGAGTTATGTTATTGCACCAAATTAACTTAATAAACTATTTAACTCTTAAACTCCTAAACTAATAAACTACCCCCTTTCCAATTCATCCAACTCCCCCAATTGCCTGAGCAGATCAAAGGTCTTCCGGGCTTCTTCTTCATCGACCACACTTAAGGCCGTTCCTACATGGACCAGAACATATTGCCCGGGTTGAGCCTCGGGAACCAATGCAAGATTCACTTCCTTGATGATACCATCAAATGAAACTTTACCTAACCTGAATGTTTCATCTAGTTCGGCAGATATTTCTACCAGTTGTCCTGGAATTGCGAGACACATAATATATGCTTTAAGTCAACTTTTCTTTTAGCCAGCCATACCACTTGTCCAGTCCTTCCCCACTGGTTGCTGATACTTCAAAAAACTTCAACGACGGGTTCACACGCAATGCATATTCTTTGGATTTGTTGACATCAAAGTTGACATAAGGCAAGAGATCTGTCTTATTGATAATGCAAATTTGAGCACCGGCAAATGCATCAGGATACTTAATAGGCTTGTCATCACCTTCGGTGACACTCATGATCACAACCCTGTTTGTTTCACCAAGATCAAACATGGAAGGACACACAAGATTCCCAACGTTCTCAATAAATAATAAAGACTTCTCTTTGGGATCAAGTCTTTGGAGTGCACTCATCACCATATCACTTTCAAGGTGGCAACCTTGTCCTGTATTCACCTGGATAACCTCCGTGCCTGTTTCTTTTATCCGAATCGCATCATTGAGCGTCCTTTGATCACCTTCAATCACATAACATGGTATATCCTTGTTCAGGTCATTCAATGTCTTTTCAAGTATTGAAGTCTTTCCAGACCCAGGTGAACTGATAAGGTTTATTGCAAACATTTTTTTGGCTGTAAAATATCCCCTGTTTCTTTCAGCCAATAATTGATTCTTCTGCAGGATATCCTGCTCGAGTTGTAATACTTTGCTATCCCCGATATGTTGGTGAAGGACGTTGCCTTCACCATGCATATGGTGATTTTGAAGGACGTTGCCTTCACTAATCTCGTGGTGATGGTGATGGATGTTGCCTTCACTAATCTCGTGGTGAAGGCCACGTCCTTCACCAAGCTCGTGATAATGCCCATCTTCTGAAAACATGGTTAACATAGGTCCGTTTTTATCTCCGCATCCGCAAGTTCCGCACATAATTTTCTTTTTTGGTTTAAACTTCCAAATAGCTGACTCTTAATTCTTGTCCGCTGATTATTTCCTTAAAATAGCTTTTACATTCGGGGCAATTATCATAATGATTATGTATGGGGTACAGCTGTTCACACTCCATACATCTTGCTTTTCCGTCAGGACGATCAATGGTCTTCTTCGCATTCTCCAGGACCGTTCCTTTTACAGCAACGGGCCAGATAAATTCCAGGGCGTCCATTTCTACTCCTGCCAACTCACCGATTTCAAGTCCTATTTCTATAACAGAATTCTTCTGTTCTTTATCACAGGATTGCTGAGCGATATCAACAATGCTCATCGCTATGGACATTTCATGCATAAGCTAGTTGAATGACTTCCTGGTTTTCATAATAAACTTGATCATGAAAAAACATGCTGTTGAACACACTAATATTGAAACAAGATGTACTGGAGAAGTAAGATAATGCAGCATACTAAATCCATTGAAGAAATCATGTCCCGGGTGAGCGTATGACAACATTGGTGTCATTATGAGCATAAGCAGAATAGCTTTTTTCATCTTTTATGTTTAAGTGGCTTTTAAAATTAGAAGTTGCTTCCAGTGAGCCGGTTGATAAAAGTCAACTTTCACTATGATAATAATCAGTCAATATTTGAAAGCTGCTTATTAATTTTTGCGTCGCTTATCTGTTTTTTCAAAACATTGAAAAACGGAATGAAGATGAAGACCACTTTTTCATTCATTCCACTTAAACTACTTCTTATGCTTCCTAATCAAAAAAAGAGAGATACTTATCTCGAAAGTATAATCAAAAGTGGATACTCAAGACGAGACTTTATGAAGTTTGCCACTTTCATGGCTGCTTACATGGGTATTGAAAGTTCCCTAGTGGGACAGGTAGCACAGAAACTTGAGAATACTCCGAGGCTACCAGTAATCTGGTTGCACTTCCAGGAATGCACCTGCTGCAGTGAATCATTTATCCGGTCTGACCACCCGATCGTCGCAGACATCATTCTTGACAAGATATCCCTTGATTACACAGAGACTCTTATGGCGGCATCCGGGCACCAGGCTGAAGCAGCCAAGATGGCTACCATGGAAAAATATCATGGTCAATACATTCTTTGTGTGGAAGGGTCCGTGCCAACCGGTGACAATGGAAACTACTGTTGTAT
>JAHHJO010000543.1:0-2222 GCA_018680275.1 Bacteroidia bacterium | reverse complement strand
GCAACTGTTCTCTGATCAGGAAAAATGATATCATTAAGTTTTAATCTCTCTAGCATGATCTGGTGAGAACAGACATCTTCATTTCCAAATTCATCTACCGCTTTATATGTTCTTGTAATAATATTTGTATAATCATCATCACATAACAAAGGCTCTCGTGTTTCACTGAACAGGAAAACTTCAAAGCCAGCACATGCCCCGACAGCAGGTGGAACACCCAGGATATTCAGGGCACCACAACTCAAAGTAAGATCCGGGGGACAGGTAATTTTTGGCCTGAGCTTGTATTCAACCAGGATATCACCAGAACATGAATTACTACATGCTGGTGTCGTTACATGAAATGTAAGAATAGTATTTCTGTGAGAAAGGTCGACAAGGTCATTTGGTACCTCGATGCCATTCTCATCATAAACAACTATGTCATAAACCGGGTTACATGCCGGGTCAAGGTTAATGACTCCCATTGCCGGTGTAATAGTTGCTTCACAACTCTGGTCCAGGGATACATTAATCTGATCTTCACATTGAATATCACAATCAGGAACACAAGGACTTTGTGCTCTGAGATTCCCGGCATTAAATGCCAGAAGTGTAAAAATCAAAATTGGGAGCATGGCTGATTTATCTCTTTTGGAGAGGGAAGCCATAAATTCCCAACAAACTTCTATGCAAGTAGCAATGCGTTTCATATAAACTAACATCTTTAATAGTGTTCTGAGAAACTTTATCTCTTTCTCAATAATCTTTCTACGGTCAGATTCTATTTAAATAATGATACAGGTTTGGTCAAAAGACCTAGCAGATGTTAAGTTTTGGCATATAAAACCTACTTAAAATCGGCTAATGGTTGATTTTGCTGCTTGTTGGGAAACTTGATGTGTAGATTTGGAAATAAATTCCCCCTGTAATAATTGTCGTATGACAATCAGGGAACCAGTGTTTTTGATTTAAAACTTGTGTAGAATTCGTTAATAAATGCCTGTGTAAGCACTTATAAGGGTCAAATATAGTAAATTATATATTAAACAAAATAATAATATGTTATTTATTTTAAATTTTTCTTTCTCACCCCTAAATAAAAAAGCCCGGACCTTGAAAAAGAGCCGGGCTTACCGTAGAATTAAATTTTAGATGTCTAGAGCATTATCATTTTGTAATCCTCTACGCCATCTGATGTAATCATTTGTATGTAAATCACGCCCTTATATACAATTTGACTCTTTGTCAAACTATATCTATTACTGCCCGCAGAATAGTTTCCACTATCCGAGTAGATTAATCTTCCTCCAGTGTCATAAAATTTAAACTGAACAAAATCAGCTTTGGAAAGCTCAAAACTCAAACTTGCTTTTTCAACCCATGGATTAGGTTGTACGTCTACAATTCTGCTTTGCGTTCCGGATATAATATTTTCAACTGACATTCCCTGTACATTTCCGTCCCCGGTATAACTTTCAGCAGTTGTTACCCTGGAACTCATGTGAACGGCATGATCTGTCTGTATATCCTGTTTTGCAGCGACAAGTATTTCCAGGACAATATCACTGTCATCTATCGATCGTGCATCACCATGATAGGAAAGAGATATCCATCCCTTCTCCTGTTCAGAAATATGATAATTGCCTGCTTCAAAGTCTTCTAACGCCACAGAGTTAATCTCGATAATTTCAAGGTTCGATGGATCGAATTCAAATGTTCCCTGCCAGCCATTAATGTTTTCATAGTTTGATGAACGCAGGTTTATCATGCCTGTTTGACCAGCTTTTATTTCTCCGCTTTCAATATTAAAGCTGAGTTTATCGATACTCCGCTCATTAACATTCTCACCTTTAAAATTTGCAATGACACTTTGATTCAAATCACCAATTTTTACACCGATGAAATCAATATCCATATTCTGGTTTAGATCATAAATCTCGTATTCTTCAGGAAAATCAGATAGCCATGGATTGAATGGATCCGTAAAACTAAACGACGCATCAACAAATCTCCAGCTCTCATTATTTGGCAACTCGTCATAGATTCCAAGTATAAGCTTTCTTAACTCGATCAGGTCAAGGGAACTGATATCTTCGCTGTTATTGACATCTGCTGCAATCAGTTTATATGGACTATCCAGGTATTCAAATCCAAGAATATGTTTCTGAATCAATATCAAATCAAGCGTACTAATTCCGTTAAGGTGACCATCGTCTTTAGATGGATTCACCATATATGAC
>JAHHJO010000485.1:0-6475 GCA_018680275.1 Bacteroidia bacterium | reverse complement strand
ATCATGCAGCACCTGGAAGCTACACAGGTAAGAACATCAAAGGTGTAATGGGTATAGGTCAGGCAACTGGAGACAAAGTCAAAGTAGAAGTAAAAGATGGCATCACCTATGTTAATGGAGCAAAAATTCTTGGTTCTGTTAAGGCTTCCAATGGCTGGGTACACGTAATAGATCAGGTACTATTACCGCCTGAAAATTAATATTATCTTCAACCTTTATATCATTAAAAATGAATGACTAAATGTTTAGTACAACCTGTAAATATGCAATTCGGGCTATCCTATACCTTGCTGTCCATACCAGTGATAAAAACAAAGTAGGCGTCGATGAAATTGCAGAAACATTAAGTGTACCAAAACATTTTTTAGCTAAAATACTTCAGCAATTAACCAAAAATAATCTTGCGGCTTCATCAAAAGGGCGTTATGGAGGATTTTACCTGACTGATAAACAAAAGTCATCTACAATCCTTCCTATTATTGAAAGTATAGATGGTCCTGCAACCCTTGAGGGATGTGTTTTGGGTTTACCGGATTGTTCAAATATGAATCCTTGTTCTTTTCATCATGAAATATCAAAATTCAGATCACAGTTGATGGATACTCTTGGAAAAGAAACCATTGAAGAAACTGCGATAAGAATGAAAGTGAATAATTTTAAAATGTAAATAAGAATATAAAATGAAGAAATTATTATCCTTCCTGTTCATTGCTGCATTAATCGCATCATGCGGTGGCGATAAAGGATCAACATCAGATAACAAAAAACCAACTGTAGTCAAACCTAAAACGGATAAAGGGATAGGCGAAACAAAAAGTGTTGCGCTTAATGATCCTTTAGATGAAGGAATGATTGAAAATGGGAAAGCTATCTACCAATTGAAATGTGCTGCATGTCATAAATTATCAGGCAAACGTGTTGTCGGACCAGGATGGGAAGGACTCAGTAAAAAGAGAAAACCCGAATGGATCATGAATATGATCACAAATGTGGATGTCATGCTTGATAAGGATCCGACTGCTCAAAAACTTCTTGAAGAATGTCTGACAAGGATGCCCAATCAGAATGTTTCGGTAGATGAAGCCAGGGATATTCTTGAGTTTATTTTAAAAAATGATCTTGACAGGGGCGTCCAATAAAACATTAAGCTAAGCTTGTGAATGGGACCCAAAAATATCGCCTGACAAACTGGACCAGGGCAGCATTGATATCTTTCATCATATCTGCCCTGTTTGGTGTAATTATGCGTTGGGCATTTGTTGCAGACTTACCAGACTGGATAGTTTTTAAGAATATGCGGCATACTCATTCACATGTTGCAATGCTGGGTTGGCTTTACAGTGGTTTATACATTTTTATAGTCCATACCTTCAAGCTTAATACTCACAAATATGGGTCGTTGTTCTGGTGGACACAATTGTCTGTATTAGGAATGCTTGTAAGTTTCCCGGTACAGGGTTATGGCGCTGTATCAATTATCTTTTCAAGTTTTCATATCATCCTGAGTTATGTATTCATCCTGTTTGTATTCCAGGATCTTAAAAAGAATAAAGGATCAGAACAAAAGCCATCTGTCACTTTCTTAAAGACATCTCTGATCTTCCTGTTTGTTTCCACTATTGGTGCATGGTCCCTGGGACCAATCCTTCTCTCTTCAGCAGGTAAGTCGTCTTTATATTATGGTGCTATACAATTTTTCCTTCATTTCCAGTTTAACGGATGGTTCATCTTTGCCATGATCGCTATTTTCCTTCAACTGATGCATGACAAAGGCGTCATTCTGCCAGGAAAAAATATTGATCGCTTTTATTTCTTATTGAGTATCTCTTGTATTCTGACATTTGCCCTGGCTGTGACCTGGTCAACACCTGATAAATTTATTTTCTGGATAAACAGTCTTGGTGTCATTATTCAGCTTTGCGCTTTGTTATATCTTCTTAAGATCATAATCCCCGTTAAAAAGCCGATCAAATTAAAATTGAATTCATTCAGTTTTTTTCTACTTGGCCTGGCTTTTCTTGGTCTTGTTCTGAAAATTGTTGTTCAGACTTCAGTAGCCGTGCCTTATATCGCAACGATCTCCTACACCATGCGCAATTTTGTTATAGGCTTTATACATCTACTGATGCTGGGATCCATTAGTTTATTCCTGTTTGGAATGATCAATGAATCAATGGTTAAAACAAATAAGAAGATCAAGGTTGGAATAAACATATTACTTGCAGGATTTATACTATCGGAACTCCTTCTTTTTATCCAGGGAGTCATGCTTTGGATGACAAAAGGGTTTATACCCTATTATTATGAAATACTATTATTTGCTTCTATACTCATGCCTCTTGGTGTGATTATCTATTATACTGGTTTTAAAAGTTCTGAAAAAACCAGTCCTTTCATCAGTACACCAAAGTAGTTCTGCTGCTACTTTTACCGATAGTATCGGTTTGAGTACAAAGGGAAAAATAAATTATTTAAATTACCGATTGTATTAAATGAAGGAATATGCATTCAATCTCCAATGATATTTTATGGACACCAGGTAAGGAATTTGTATCCCGATCACAGCTTAGAAAATATATTTCCTGGCTCGAATTAAACAGGAAAATGAGTTTTAAGAGCTATGAAGAACTTTGGCAATGGTCCGTAAACAATATTGAGGAATTCTGGGAAAGTATCTGGCAATATTTTGATGTGGCAGATCATGGAATGTATGATGAAATCCTTCAGGGAGATATGCCTGGAGCTAAATGGTTTGAGGGATCCAAACTAAATTATGCTGAACATATATTCAGGAACGCCAATGATAAACATCCGGCAATCATATTTTCATCAGAAACCATCAACAAAGAAGAAATCAGCTGGGACGAACTTAGAAGAAAGGTGACTTCATTTGCTGATTTCCTGAAGACTTCCGGTATCACCAAGGGTGACCGGGTAGCTGCATTTATTCCAAATATTCCGGAAGCGAGTATTGCTTTCCTTGCATCTTGTGCAATTGGTGCTGTCTGGTCAAGCTGTTCTCCTGACTTTGGAGCAAATAGTGTTATTGACAGGTTTTCACAAATCGAACCTAAAGTTTTAATTGTTGTTGATGGATATCGATACAACGGTAAAGCTTATAGCAAATATGACATTGTCAATCAACTCATTCGTGCATTACCTTCAGTTGAGAAAGTAATTGTTGTCCCATATTTGAATGATAATCAGAATCCGGCTCATCTTTTGGAAGAGTGCAATAAAATAAAACCAAGTTTATTTTGGGATGAAACAATGCAATCCAAAGGGGAACTGAGCTTTGAGGCAGTTCCTTTTGACCACCCCTTATATGTCCTGTACTCTTCAGGAACAACCGGGATTCCAAAAGCAATTACACACTCCCATGGAGGCAACCTGATCGAACACCTCAAGTACCTGCATTTTCATAATGATGTGCACCCCGGCGAAAAGTTCTTCTGGTTTAGTACTACCGGGTGGATGATGTGGAATTTTGTACATGCCAGTATGCTCGCAGGCGCTACGATAGTTCTTTATGACGGTAGCCCGGGATACCCGGATTTGAACAGATTATGGCAACTGGCTGAGGATACAGGCATACATCATTTTGGAACCAGTGCACCCTTTCTGACCGCTTGTCAAAAACAAAATATAAACCCAGGTAAAGATTTCGATCTGTCGAGTTTGAGATCGGTAAGTTCAACAGGATCACCACTTCCACCAGAAGCTTTTGATTATGTATATAACTCAATTAAGGAGGATGTTTGGTTGTGTTCAATGGCAGGTGGTACAGATGTATGTACGGCCTGGGTCGGGGGTTGTCCTTTTCTTCCTGTGCGACGTGGAGAAATTCAAAGCCGCAGTCTTGGAGCCAGTCTTGAATCCTGGAATGAATCAGGACAGCCGGTTGAACAGGAAGTCGGAGAATTGGTGGTTACCAAACCTATGCCTTCCATGCCAGTATACTTCTGGGGAGATACAGATAACGAGCGATATCAAAAGAGTTACTTTGATATGTATCCCGGAATCTGGAGGCACGGTGACTGGATAGAGATCACAAAAAATAAAGGTATTATCATTACTGGCAGGTCAGATGCCACTTTAAACCGTGGAGGGGTTCGGATTGGTACAGCAGAAATTTATCGAGCATTGGATAAGATTCCTGAAATAAAAGACAGCCTGATCATAAACCTCGAATTACAGGGAGGCAAAGATTTTATGCCTCTCTTTATTGTATGCTCTGAAGGGGTCGTACTTGATGAATTACTCGAAAAAAAAATCAGGAAAACATTGAGGTCGGAATGTTCACCACGGCATGTGCCTGATAAAATCTTTCCTTGTCCTGACATCCCTTATACCATCAGCGGTAAGAAAATTGAGTCACCTGTAAAAAAGGTTCTTATGGGTAAACCACCTGAAGCATCAGCCAATATGGATTCAATGAAAAACCCGGAGTCTATGTCTTACTTTGTATCTTTTGCAAGGGAAAAGACTATTCCGATGCTTCATCAATCCTGAGAATATTCAGGACGCTAGCCATACCAATTGCTTTTATTGCTGGCACTTTCTTTCCATTCTCAGTCGTATAGATGATCTTATGCACCTGCCAGTTGAATTTATCAAATGGTATATCCGATTCTTCAATCTGATCTACAAGTGGTGCCTGTTCAAATATCCATGCCCTCTTTTTTTCTAGAGTTGAAATATCCGGACGGTCTTCCTTCTTTTTATACACCCTCGTATAACAGATGGGGAGGTGATAAGTCTGGTGAAATATTCCGGAGGAGGATAGTTCATCATTTCTCAAGCCTTCTCCCCAGTTTACCTCATCCTCTGTGTATTCTTTCTTCAGAGAAAATTCTATTTCAGAAAGACTGGGACGATATCCCCTTTTATAATAATAAGGCCAGTAACTTGCTTTCATACGATGAATTTTATGTTCTTCGTCCTTATGAAAAATGACAAAATGCGGTGAACAGTATAAAGACGCATTTCCTGATCCTCCTGTTTTGAATAGTTGTTTCAGGGATAAGTTTATCAAAGGATTCTTTCCTATACCACATGACCAGACATTGATTTTACTTATTGAATCAATTGTACTTTGTTTCAACCTTGGTAACGAATTGATTAATGTAGCTTGCACCAATCTCTTAGGTGTCGCTTTTGGACCTTCATCGAATAATTTCAAATTCAATCCTGTTTTAGGGTTTCCGTGCGCTACAATATTTATGACGGACCATGGATACATACCTCTTTCTTCACTGTGGTTGAGATATTCAATGACACATGCCAGAGTACGACATGAATTGACAACAAGGTCTGTTTTTTCATATTCATTAAGCACGAAGTGCTCCCTTGCATTGGTATAATAACTTGTCTCCGTTTTATCTTCTCCCATTATAAATGTGATACTTTTCCTTTGATCAACAGGCACAAATAAATCCTCCTGGATCCTCTTTTCTGATTCAATCTGAGAGAAGTACCCAAGGCTTATAATCAGGATTAAGTAGAGGGTACTTGTTATGTATTTAAGCAAGTGTCTCATGATATAGAAATTGTCCGGGAAAGCTGCCCACCATAGAGAACAACTCCCCGGTTAATTTGATACTTAAAGTGAAAAAATACTAATCTTCAGTTCTATGGGTTCGTTATTCATAAAACCGATAGCCTGCAATCCCTGCTCAATCGTTTTAAGTAATTGTTCTAAACTGGTATTGTCCCTATTCTTGACCTCAACTTTTCCTCCTTGGTGGATCTCTAATTCGATGCTAAGACCAATCAGCTCAACAATGTCCATTTGGTGCAGATCAGATAAATATGTTTCAAGGATCGCTTCTGATATCTTCTTCATCATTTTATCTTCACATTCCACCATAACTTCAACTTCTGAAATGGCATCACCATCTAAAATCACCTCTTCAATGTCCATTTCAAATCCTACCGCCAGGTCAGATACTCCCTGGGGTAAAGGCAAAGGCTGTTTTACTTGTCTTGTATCACTGCTATTAACAACAGGTGTATGATCTACAGCAACAAATGAGGTATATTTTGTGAGCAGATTGTATTCCAGACCTAATGCTGTTATTTCCCTGATCCTGTATTCCTGCGTATTGACCGTATTAAAATCATCATATAATCTTATCTTCTCGCGAGCCCATAGAAATGGAAGAACATCATTATCAGCTGAAGGCAAAGGAAGCTCCAATGTCTTAGTCCACTTCTCCGTTCCTGACATTCCTGAAATAATGAATGAGGAATTCGCGCCACCTTTATATTTCCCGAAATAATATATTGGCCTTTCAGCAAGGAGGTCCGGTGTCTTTTCCGGTATAACATCTAATATTTCAATATTGCTTCCCTTAAACTCAATATCTGTCAGGACAGGACTTTCGATATACCTTTTTAGATTCCTGGCTTCCTTCCTTGCATGTTTTTGTTCTGTCACTATAAATGGAATGCCTCGTCCTACATTGGCCATTCC
>JAHHJO010000073.1:0-5100 GCA_018680275.1 Bacteroidia bacterium | reverse complement strand
AATAGAGTCATATCCTTTCTGCTTTTCAGAACCAGTTTTTTCTTAGCGAAAATCAATAGCAACAATCCTTATCCAGTTGTATAGGCGGACAAGGCACCGTGCCATAACTGCAAAATACACAACAATCCTTTTCCATTGGTTTAAGTACCTTATTGCAATTGCTACATTCATAAAAGTACTGGCAAGCATCTATCGGCATGACTTCTTCCTTACTGTATCCGCAATGGGGGCAAGTGATTGTAGAATTCAAAATCATTTCCTGCTTGACCTTTTTGATGTTCCGGCGTCTATACTGGTAGATACCAAGTATCAACAACAATATACCTACTGCCAGGAATAAACCACTTAATTTTCCCAAACCAGAACTCAGTCCAGCAATTGTACTGCCTCCACCTGCTGCAATAATCAACATCGGTACCCAACAGCAACTCGTAGCTGCGATGATTGCAATAGCAGACCCGACTAAAGAGCTTTTGTAATTCATGGATTTAGTATCAATTTAGAAAATCTTATTGGAAATGGCCAAACAATAATAATTGCCTAAAGTATTATGGTGATATATGTGTAATAATGGGTGAATTTTCAGCATTTTTTTATATTTTTTAGATTCGAAACGAAAACTAACCCCTGAATGCTATGTCTGATAAAGGTAAAACCAAGATTCTGATTGTAGACGATGAAATGATTGTCGCTGCTGATATATCTACCAGATATACCAATATGGGCTATGAAGTGATTGGCATTTATACCAGTGCCGAAGACGCTCTCAAAACTATTGATACACACAGACCGGACATCATCCTGATTGATGTGCACATAAAAGGAACTATAGATGGTATCAGTGCGGCCCTCATTATATTTGAAAACCACAGAATTCCTGTCATATTCATCACTTCCAATCCGGATGAAGAGACTTTTAAAAGAGCGATTGCTACAAGACCCTATGCATTTATAACTACACCATACACAAACGAAGACCTTAAACAGGGCATTGATTTGACGATGAACAGGATGAATTCGGAGAAGGAACATAATACCGAAGATTCCGATCATCACCTGGCCATTATGGATGACAGGTTATTTATTCATCACAAGCACAGGCTTGTAAAAGTGTCTTATAAGGACATTCTTTATGTTGAAGCAAACAGAAACTATTGTACAATTCAGACTCCGGAAGTAAAATACCTCCTCACTATCCCCCTGGGTACAGTTGAGTCAATTTTACCGCGAAATCAGTTTGTCCGTGTCCATCGCTCTTATGTCGCTAATCTATTCCTGGTAGAAGAGATCAGTGAACTTGTAGAGGAATTAACAATCAAGAATTTTAAAATTCCTGTATCTAGAAGGATGCGCGAACATGTGATCAAGCGTATCAATATGATATAAAACACAAGTATAGCAGTACTTTCAGCCCAATTCTTCATATTTCCAAATGGTTTCTAATACATATTAAACCGTTTAGCCTCCATTTTAAACCGTTAGAACAAAAAGTATAAACACCCGGACAATATTCTGAAATCAGCGGAATAGTCCACTTATCTTTGAATTGTATTTAATAATTAATCGCAAAATCAAATCATCTTAAAAAATTTTAATTATGGAAAAGTCTAATAAATATTTATGGTTGTTGGCAGCAGTTGTAGTGATTGCATTTGCCGGATACTACTTTATGGGAGGAAACTTCGATATGTCATCATCAGATGCCGCTGGATCAGGAATCGACGGTATAAAACCTGCACAGAAATACAAAGGTTCTCAGTCAGCGAAAGTTGATCTCGAGGGTGATGAAGTACAACAATTATTAAACAACAACGATTTCCAAAAACTGATTAGGGATGAGAATTTCAGAGCTTTAATGAAGTCTCCGGTATTTGAAGAACTTGCAAAGAATGCAGCGTTCAGAGATGCAGCTTCAGAAGACGGACTTAGTGAATTAAGTTCAAGCGGATCAATGAGAGAAATAGTTGATTCCAAGGAATTTTCAAGTCTTTCACGCTCTGAGGAATTTCAAAACTTTGCCAGCGACGACAAGCTGTCCGACATGATCAAAGATGAGCAATTCCAGAACTTACGACGAACAGAAAGCTTTGAGGATCTTGTACAGTCTGATGTATACACATCACTCGCAAATAGCGAAGAACTTTTGAAATTAGCCAAGAATCCTAGCTTCAAAAATCTTATGAAATCTGAGGAGTTTGGTCAACTTTCTTCCAATGATGCATTCAGAGATTTGATGAGGGACAAAGACAGATTCAATCTTGCAAGATCTGCTGACGCTTCTGATATTGAAGATGACCAGATTCAAGCAATTGCTTCAAGTGCCAATTTTCAAAAACTGATGAAATCTTCAGCTTTCAGAGATGTGACAAGTGATGACAATTACAACGCATTTTCCGGATTTGTAAGCTCAGATGAATTCAAGGCTCTTGCAAAGGATGAAGACTTGTTGTCAACGATTAGAACAAATCCACATGCTATCGAAGTATTTACTTCACCTACATTCTCTGAATTGGCCAAGAATGCAGATTTCAGACAACTGGCCGGCGACGAAGACTTTGTATCTGTATTGACCAGTGACAAATTTAAAAGTTGCGCAGAAAACCCAAGGTGTGGAAAAGTATTGGCTAATCCTGAATGGGCAAGACTGGCTAAATCAGAAGGTTTCCAGGAATTGGCAAATGACGAAAGATACCAGCAATTGATGCAGGACAATCCTTCAACTTTTACTTCTCTTATGAGAAATGAAACATTCACAGATCTTATTATTACAGACCAGTTTTCTGCTCTTGAAGAAAGGATCAGATAATATAACCCCAATCAACAGATAGCATTCAATTCAAAGTGAGGGGATAAGAAATTATCCTCTCGCTTTACCTTTTTCTTTCATCTGCAAAACATTGAATTCCCATACATTAGTACTAGTCCTTTATTATAGAAACTTAGAAAATAGTAGGAAACTTAATTACTTAAAGGAGTCCATATGGTCTCCTTTTTTTATTGTCTAATTGATTCGTCGCCTCTGACCAGCTTCATCTGAATTGAATTATCCTGGTAAGTATGTGTCCCGATAAGGACCATAGCATCTCCTGCATTTTTACATTGCCACTCTTGAGGTTTCATTGAATTGTCATTATCGATCATCAACAATTCGCCACGTTCAAAATGGTAATTATACCTTCCTGAGCCTTTAACTGAACTATTTTCGCCATACTCATAAGTGAAATCAGCTTTAAAATCGATCCATACTCCATCATACTCTCCGGGTTCTGACATTTTTCCATCGAATACAAACTGGTATTCCCAGACGCCTGCTTCAACGATTGCGTATGATTCCGGATTATTCTTCAATCTGTAATTGAGAATTGACAGGGCCTGGGCACGCATTGCTGCAATGTTCCCGGTATCCTCTTCCTTCTTTAATCCTTTAAGCCTATCCTGGTTTGCACTCACACTTGATTCTGGCTGATTAGTTTTTGCCGGTTTGGAATCCGAATTACAGGACACACCAAGAATAAGACCGGATATTGCGATTAAATAATAGTTGCGTAACTTCAATGTTCAAGGATTTGAAACAAATATAATATTGTTTAATAGGTTTTTAAACCATATTAATTCTAAAAAATTCTTTCCCAATAAGAAAAGAATACTTCTGGCTGTGAGCGGAGGTATGGATTCTATGTGTCTGTACGATCTCATGAAACAAGCTGGATTAACATTTTCCGTAGGACATGTCAACCATGATACAAGATCCGGTATGTCAGATAGGGACGCCTTGTTTGTCAGCGAGTTATGTCAAAAAGACACTATAGAATATCATGAACTTAAACTCGACAAATCTGAATTTGAAGAGGGTAATTTTCAGGCTAAAGCAAGGATGCTGAGATATGATTTTTTTAAAAAACTGGACTATGATATCATCGTTACCGCACATCACAAGGATGACATACTGGAGTCAATAATGCTTAACTTTGTGACCGGCAGATCCCTGAATGGCATCCATGAACGTATTGATAACATAATACGTCCATTATTAATCTTCAGAAAGGACGAAATAAGAGAATATGTCCTTCGAAAGAACTTGTTATACGTCGAAGACCTATCCAATTCACAGATGTATTATGAGAGAAATTTCATACGACATATGCTTATTAAGCCCTTAACTGAAAGAAACCCCGATTCATTCAAAAAGATCATTGGATTAGCGCATAGAATTGAACAGGACCAGGAATTATTGGCTTTCCTTGTTAACGGCCTGGTAAACAAGGAACAGCGTGAAGACAGAATCTATTTTCCTATTGGACCATTAATCATGTACGGGCCTACTCTGATCTTCCAGGTGTTCAGGAAAGAAGGATTCAACAGGGCACAAGCCAATGACATTTTTTCCAGTATAAATACAGTGGGTGCAAGATTTGAAAGTAACAGCCATGAATTAATCATAGACAGAGAACATCTTGTCCTTAAAGAGAAATCAAAGGAAATCTCAGATTTGGAATTCTCGATACATGACCTTCCTGTTGAAATCAAATTTGGGAATGCTCTGTTCTTAATTACTGAAGTTAAAGACCTTGGTTCTTATACTGATTCAATCGCCTATTTTGAACGTTCAATGATAAACAAAAAGCTCACCCTGAGGTACTGGAAGGAAGGTGATATCTTCAGCCCATTTGGGTTGGGAGGACATCGCCAGTCCTTGAAAAAGTTTTTCACAAATGAAAAAATTGATCTTCTTCAAAAAAAATCCATTCCATTAATTGTCAATGATAACGACATCATCTGGGTTGTTCCTTTCAGAACAAATGAAAAATACAGGTCTGAGCCCGGAAATGGACCTTATCTGAAAATTGAATATAAATCAACCCTTACCGAATAAGTCTTTTTTGTTGCCGAGTACAGGCTTCGGTCGGGGTGCAGCATCATAGGTATGATCATATATCTTTTCCCGGTACATCCATATCCCCTCTATAAATTCATACCCCTCATATGTTCCATCTGGCAGAAATACGGGACCCTGGCCAGGTATTCTTCCAATACGTTGGATCAGGTGGTCATGAATGATCAATTTCAGTCCAGGGTTGTAATTGAGTTGAAGTGTGGCAT
>JAHHJO010000551.1:0-2121 GCA_018680275.1 Bacteroidia bacterium | reverse complement strand
GGTTCAGGCGAACGTGTGATAAGTCTGATGGCACATCCATACCTTGAAAATATTCATGCAATAGATCTGAATAATGAAGCACTTTATTTGCTTGAATTGAAGCTGGCAGCTTTATCTGCACTTGTTGTTCCCGAATACCTTGTGTTCACTGGATATACAGACTGCAATAATTGCAGGGCAAGCTTATACCGGGAATTCAGAAATCAATTGACAGAGGAATGCAAATATTATTGGGACAATCATATTGACTCCATAGAAAGAGGTGTGCTCCATATTGGTCATTTTGAATCATTTTTAAGCAGGATCAGGCCCATTTTAAAAATAGTATTGGGAAAAGAGTTTTTCAGGCTTTTTGAGGATAATGAATTTAAGATGTCATGGTTGACAGATATAAGATGGAAATGTATTCATAAGATATTTTCACAAAGCCGGAGCTACTCTTTGTTTGGGTTAAGAGATGATGCTTTTTTATCTCCCGGATCCAATCTTTCAATTATTCCGGACGCTCTCCAACATTCCATTGATGAAAAAAACCTATCAGATTCGTGTCTCGCACATCTTATTTTCTTTGGAAAGCTGGACCGGATGAATAACACATATCTGCCTCCATCATTTGACATGAAGGTGCTTCAAGTGGTAAAGGACGCGATGAACACAAATAAAATAGCAGTCCATTTCCATTGTGATGATTACATGAATGTTATCAGATCGTTTGACTCCCAAAGGTCTGGTCAAACTTTTCATGCCACTTCTGATATTTTAAGTTTTGTGGATTTCCAATATCTCACCCAGGTATTGGATTACCTCAGAAATAAATCTGATGCTCATTTTACAATGATCTTAAGGGCATTTGTCAGGAATCAATTAGATGATCGTGCAATTGAATTTCTTAAAAGAAAAAACCTGAAAATAGTAGATGTTAGCAGCCTGGATAAAACAAACATGTACCAGCTTTTTCAAATAAAAAACCATTGATGATGAAAGACCATAAGTTTAGAATATCGTCGTATACAAAATCGCTGGAGACCCAACTTATGGACCTGGAGTCTCAATCTAAACAGGGTAAGCTGGTTCAACTCAAAATGAAAAGAGATTCTTTTGATTCGAGGTCGAAGGTATTTGAAGATTACAGGATATTTGTTGCCCTTGCCAAGGATAAAAGTCTGCAAGGTGTTTCTGCAGGAGCAATTGTCCCACTTAAAATCAATGATCAGATTGAAAGAACAGGCCTGGGATACGATCTGAGGGTTCAGAAAGACTGGAGACGTATGGGACTGGCACGACAGTTTGGTTTTAATTTGATCGAAAACTATTTCAAGCCTTCAGGAGTAAGTAAATTCTGTACTACTGCGAAGAAAGAAAACCTTGCCGTTTATAAAGCCGCCAGGAGCTTGTATTACAATTGGTATGACACATCATTTATATATCTCACCATATCAACCGATACAAGTATCAGTAAAATTAACAACACAGGTCGTGAACCGGGGTTCAGCGCCGGATTGCTTTCAGGTAGGCAATCCTTGCGATCATGGTATACTTTATCAGATTCAGGAATTGGTATTTTCTATACATTCAAAATGTACAGCCTCCTGGTTCATCATATTTCTCCCATTGTCCGCCTGGGCATAAAGCTTAGAAATTTATTCAAAGGATCACGCATGAGTGTGCCCTCCAGGGGCGAAGAAATAAAGTTTGTTACTGCCTTTGATATAACGAGAGAGAATATCAATTCATTTCCAGGCATCTTAAAAGACCTCAGGGATAAGGGTATACAATTTTGCAATATAGTGTGCTCTCAAAATGATTTCATTCATGAGGCCCTCAGGAACTTTGCACTAAATGAATACGAATATATTTTGATCAGGTCTTTTGAGCTTGATGATATTGACAGGATAACAATAGATGTAAGGTGTTTATAAATCACATATCGGAAAAATTAATTTCTAACAGGAAATATATTTTACTGTTGATGGCACTATTGGTGTTGATGGCGATATCTGTAATTCCGGGATTGAATGTGAATATTGATTTTGATGATTATTACCCAAATAAAGATCCGGAATTAAACTTTTTCCACCATGTGAAAAAGGAATTGGGCAATGATGAGCATATCTTGCTTGT
>JAHHJO010000309.1:0-14295 GCA_018680275.1 Bacteroidia bacterium | reverse complement strand
CGATTGTAATGACAGGACTTGATCAGGATATGATGCAAAAGAATCTAACATGCAGGAATCTGAGAGACGCACAAAAGAATATATATCTATTTAGTATTGTACTTGTTTTTGCCAACGTTCTTTTTTTAAGTCTGGGCGCTATCCTTTATATTTTTGCCGGGACAGAGGGTATTGAAATCCCTGCAAAAACAGATCAGCTTTTCCCTTTGATCGCTTTAAACCATCTATCTCCGACGATTGGGATTGTATTTGTTGTCGGCTTGATCGCCGCAGCATACTCCAGTGCAGATTCAGCGCTTACTTCATTAACGACCTCTTTTTGCATTGATTTCCTGGGTTTTGAAGAAAAACCTATGTCTGAATCTTCAAAGAAGTCTGTGAAACTTAAAGTACATATTGGATTTACTGTATTACTTTTTATGGTGATCATCATTTTCAATATATTAAACAATGATGCAGTGATTAATGGCCTGTTTAAGGCAGCTGGATACACATATGGCCCTCTTTTAGGTCTTTTTGGATTTGGGATTCTGACTAATCGAATAGTCAGGGACAAATGGGTATGGATCGTTGTCTTGCTTTCACCATTGCTGGCATTTATAATTGACACCAATTCTGTATCATGGTTTAATGGATTAAGTTTTGGCTTTTTTATTCTGGCAATTAATGGCATGATTACATTCCTTGGCTTGTGGCTTATTTCTCAGAAGCGTGAGAATTTAAATTAATTTTAGGGATGGCTATTCAAAAAATAACTGAAATGGAATCCAGGTACAGGCACCTGGAAAAAATGACCATCAAAGAGTTATTGACCAATATAAACAAGGAAGATCAGACGGTAGCAACATCTGTTTTAAAAGTCATACACCAGGTAGAACCTCTTGTAAGGACAGTGGTAAATAAAATGTCAGCTGGTGGAAGGCTTTTTTATATAGGCTCCGGTACAAGTGGAAGATTAGGCATTGTAGATGCATCAGAATGCCCTCCGACTTTTGGTGTTCCTCATGAATGGGTTATTGGATTGATTGCCGGAGGAGACTCAGCCATCAGGAAAGCAATCGAGTTTGCCGAGGATGATAAATCCCAGGCAATCAAAGACCTGGATGAATACCTTGTAAATGATGACGACTTTGTGATTGGAATTGCTGCCTCAGGAACCACACCATATGTTATTGGAGGATTACTGGAATGCCGTAAAAGAAAAATACTGACAGCATGTATCACCTGCAACCCGGGAAGTCCTTTAATTGAAGTTTCTGACTTTCCTGTTGTTTGTCCTGTAGGTCCTGAATTTGTGACTGGTAGTACAAGAATGAAAGCAGGTACTGCACAAAAACTCATCCTGAATATGATCAGTACCTCTGTGATGATTAAATTAGGCCGGGTAGAAGACAATAAAATGGTGGATATGCAACTGAGTAACAATAAATTAGTAGACAGGGGAACAAAAATGATAATGGAAAAAACCGATTGGATTATCATTCTGCGAAAACAATCCTGCTTAAAGAAGGCTCCGTCAGGGCAGCATTGAAATCAATCCAAACTTAAAAAATCACTTTCCCGTTCCATTTCCCTTTCCAATTTGGTCTTTTCGAAAGTATCCCTCGGTAAATAGTATTGTTTCTCTTCATTTTCTTCATCTGCCCAGGGATCAGTCTTATGTTCATCTTTTTCAATCATTCCTTTGAAAATATAGGCAACAATGATTCCGACAATTCCTCCCATCAAGTGACTTTCCCATGAAATTCCTTCCTTCAGGGGTAGTATGCCACCCAGGTAGCCACTATAAAGAATAATAACTATTAAGGCAAGGATGATTGATTTTATATTCCTTCTGAAAATACCACTCCAGAATATGAATGCCACAAGGCCGTATACGACACCACTTGCACCGATATGATAAACGGAACGTCCAAAAAGCCACACTGAGGCTCCTGTTAACAGATATATAAAGAAAAAAGAAGGAATGGCAACACGTTTATAGAAGAAGGATATCATGGTGGCTGTCACAAATAAAGGCGCTGAATTGGAAATCAGGTGTTCCCACGATCCATGGACGAGTGGAGCTGTAAGTATACCTATCAATCCATCAGGTTCCCGGGGAAAAACACCATATCGTGATAAGCTGATTCCTGTGGCTTGCGTCCAGACATGTACAATCCAGATCACCACTATTAAAAATGTGCTGAATTTAAGAGCCGAAAAAAATTTCTTTGCAGACTTCTCCAAAATATCCTAATTATATCTTCTTTGAACCAATTTTATAAAATTCCTGGCCTTATTCTGTTTATCTTCTTTTTGCCACAAATATTTTTTTGCAACACTGTTCATTAACACATCTTTAGCCTGATCGAAATTTTCCAAACCGTTTAGTGCAGTCAATAAATTTTCAAATTCATCCTTATCTCCTCCAAATAATTCATTAATAGTGAAGATTCGTTCATTGATTCCCATCGCCTTTTTTAGATCCGGCACAGGTTTCTGACTGAGTTTATCCGAGAGTTCGGTTACTTTTTCAAATTTAAAAAGCTCAACTAATTCTGGAGGAACAGTCTCTGCAATTTTCACAATTTCAGCTTTCTCCTCTTTGTTTTGGTCTTCACCATTTACCTTAGGCTCTTCATAAATGTTTTCTTTCTCTTTGACTTCAACTTTTTCCACCTCCTTGCCAAGTAGTTTTTTTAGCTTCTTTTCCGCTTTCCTCTGTTTCTTAATTTTTTTCAGCATTTCCTCTCTCTCAAGGTCTTTATCGTCAGGGCTGATAACAACCGACTCGTATAAGTCTACAATATAGGCTTTGAGGAGGTCTTTTTCCGTTTGGCTGGCTTCACCAATGTTCTCTACAATTTCGTAAAGACGATTGATTTTCTTAATGATTTTCGAAATATTGCTTAAGTCCATTTTTTATTATACTTATATGTTTGGCATTTTTAATATCTAAATTAACTTCGGTCAGTGAAAAAATATTGGATATTCCTGTTAAAAAGAACTATTACCTGCCATTGATTTAATACATTTAAAATCTTATAATACGAAATTATGTTTTTGGAACCGAATTTTAAAGGACAAAGAAGCGGATGGATTGAAGTAATCTGCGGTTCCATGTTTTCCGGTAAAACAGAAGAACTTATCAGAAGACTTAACAGGGCAAAAATTGCACATCAACAAATCCTGATTTTCAAACCTCAAAAAGACGTTCGCTACGATAACAACAATGTCGTATCACATGATGAAAACGCAATTGCATCAATTCCGGTTTCAAAAAGTACAGATATTTACGATCATATTACGAATACCAATGTTGTTGGTATTGATGAAGCTCAGTTTTTTGACATGGAATTAACCGATGTTTGTCAGAAATTGGCGATGAAAGGAATCAGGGTCATTGCAGCTGGCCTTGATATGGATTTTATGGGGAATCCATTCGGACCAATACCGTCCCTTCTTGCCGTAGCAGAATATATTACAAAAGTTCATGCGATTTGCCCTCATTGTGGGAGCCTGGCTACGCATTCCTACAGATTGTCAGCAGAAAAGGAGCAAGTTGTACTTGGGGAAAAAGATAAGTATGAACCACGATGCAGGGTATGTTACAGTATGGGCAATATACTTGATTTTCGTAATCCTATATAGTCTCATTTTACTTTCAAAATCAGTACATTTGTCGTCTTGTTAAAAGACATCAATGCCAACCAAAAAAATTAAATCCGCACTTATTTCTGTGTTTGATAAATCCGGTTTGGAACGAATCACGGAAGCACTTAAAAAATTGGATATTATTGTTTATTCGACTGGAGGAACATTTGCATTTCTTGAAGAAAATGGATTGTCACCAATCAAAGTCGAAGATATAACCTCCTATCCATCAATTCTTGACGGAAGGGTCAAAACCTTGCACCCCAAAGTATTTGGAGGGATTCTGGCGCGACGGGAAGATGATCATTTGAAACAACTGGAACAGTATGAAATTCCTGAAATAGACCTTGTCGTTGTAGATCTGTATCCATTCGAAGCGACACTCAGGAATACAGATAATGAATCGGAAATAATTGAAAAAATAGACATTGGTGGAATTGCTCTTATCCGTGCAGCTGCAAAAAACTTTAATGATGTTTTGATCATTCCATCAAAAGATCAATATCCTTTTCTCGAATCTATACTTGAAGATAAATCCGGGCATACAGAGCTTTCTGATCGTAAGGAAATGGCCACCGCAGCTTTTTCTGTTTCATCACACTATGACACAGCCATTTACAATTATTTCAACAGGGAAGCTAAAAAGGAAAGTCTGAAGCTAAGTTTTAATGCAGGCCAGGTACTTCGTTACGGTGAGAATCCGCATCAGCAGGGTATTTATTTCGGAGAACTAAACAATGTATTCAACAAAAGAGCAGGAAAGGAATTGTCTTTTAATAACCTGGTTGATATTGATGCTGCAGTTCAGTTGATGGTTGAATTTGAACACGATTCTCCCACATTTGCTGTTCTTAAACATACAAATGCCTGCGGTGTGGCCACGAGAACAACAATTTATGAAGCCTGGCAGGCTGCCCTTGCCGGTGATCCGGTTTCTGCATTTGGAGGCATTCTTATTGCAAATAGAAATATCGACCTTCAGACAGCTGAAGAAATTAATAAATTGTTCTACGAAGTTCTGATTGCACCAGGCTTTGATGATGATGCATTTGATCTTCTTAGTCAAAAGAAAAAAAGGGTATTACTTGAAATAAAGCATTTTTACAGGCAGGAAAAAAGCTATAAAAGCATCCTCAATGGTGTCATCGTCCAGGATACGGATACTAAGATGGAAAAAAGTGAAGATTTTAAATGCCAGACTGTGGTCATACCATCGGAAGATCAACTCAGTGACCTGGTATTTGCAAACAAACTTGTTAAACATTTAAAATCGAATACCATTGTTATTGCCAAGAACCAGCAATTACTTGGTATGGGTTGTGGACAAACCTCCAGAGTTGATGCAGCACAACAGGCTATAAAGAAAGCACGTCATTTTGGATTTGATCTGGAAGGTGCTGTGATGGCCTCAGATGCTTTTTTCCCTTTTCCAGATTGCGTTGAGATAGCTGATAATGCAGGCATTAAATCGGTGATTCAACCTGGTGGATCTATCAAAGATCAGCTCAGTATAGATTATTGTAATGAACATGGGCTTTCTATGGTGTTTACTGGTACCAGACATTTTAAACATTGAACCTTGTTGTTGACATAGGGAATACCTTTATCAAGATTGCAGTATTTGAAAAGGATGTTTTAGTTTATACAGAGAAATTCAGGCAATTCAGAGTGAAGGATCTTAAGAATTTAAGGAAAAAATATCCATTTACTCTATGTATTTCCTCCTCTGTCCGCAAATCAGATCCATACTTTATACAACATTTATCCAGGAATTATCATCTGTTATTATTGAGCCATAAGACTAAAGTGCCGATTAAGAATTTGTATAAGACCCCGAAGACCTTAGGACTAGACCGTTTGGCAGCAGTGGTGGGCGCAACAAATCAATACCCGGGGAAAAATATCCTGGTTATTGATATAGGAACCTGTATGACATTTGACTTTATTGACAAGGAAAGAAATTACCTTGGTGGAAATATTTCTCCGGGAGTGGAGTTAAGATTAAATGCTATGCATCATTTTACATCAAGTTTGCCTCTTGTTCAAAGAAAAAACAATAAGGACATACTTGGAAAAAGCACAAAAGAAGCGTTGCAGAACGGTGCTTTTCATGGATTAAAATATGAGATTGAAGGTTTTATTAAAAATTTAACTAAAAAGAATAGGAGTTTAACGGTTATTTTAACTGGTGGTGATGCAGTAAATTTTGGAGAAACGCTGGAATCTAAGATATTTGTGGATCCTAATCTTGTTCTTAAAGGACTGAATGATATACTTACGTACAATAATCAATAAAGTAATCCTGCTTTTATTCCTGGGATGGACATCCATCGCCTCGGCACAACCACAGGATAATTCTCCATATTCCAGATTTGGAATTGGCGATATTCTTGGATCGGATTTTAATGCTTCATTACATATGGGTGGGCTAGGAGCCAGTTTTATTGATCCTTACACTATTAATATTGTCAATCCTGCGAGTTTGAGTTACCTCAGAACTGCAAGTTTCGATATGGGCATTCATGCTGAATATTCAACACTTTCAGATCGTGAGAATTCAAGTATCAGTGACTGGAACGGAAGTCTTGACTATCTGTCTCTTGCATTTCCACTACAGAATGTGCTGAATGATATTCTGGATAGAAAACAAAGAGATATCAATTTAGGAATGGCTTTTTCCCTAATGCCTTATTCCAATGTAGGATATAATGTGTCTTCATACCTGTATAACGAAGATTTTGGAAACTATGAATTGAACTACCAGGGGAATGGAGGATCATACCAGTTTTTATGGTCAAATGGAATTAGATACAAGGATTTTGCTTTTGGACTGAATCTTGGGTATCTTTTTGGTAAAATCACCAACTCAACGATTATTGACTTCCCTGATATAAATAATGCCTTTGCAAGTTTCCTGGATCGAAGTACAAACCTCTCCGGACTGACATGGAATGCTGGTGTCCTTTATACACTTCATTTGAATAAAGGAGCAGGACAGGATGAATCATCTGATAATCATCAGAAACTTATTTTTGGTCTTTATGGAAAATCGAGTACAACACTCAACTATGAATCAAATATTTTTGAAACTTCTTCCTTAAGACTTCTGGACGGTGGACTGATAAGAGATACATTGACCGATATTCGCGGAGAAAAAGTCAGTGGTAAAATGCCTTCTGAGCTTGGATTAGGGATTTCCTACGTAAAAGGATCAAAATTTTCACTTGGATTCAACTATGAACAAAGGGATTGGACTAAATTTGAAGGAGATTTTGTTAAAAATAATTTAAAAGATACGTATAGCTTATCTTTTGGCGGTTTTTATCGTCCTAATTATAAATCGATCAGTAATTATTTCTCACGAGTCTTTTACAGGTTTGGTGGTTTCTACCGAAAAGTACCGGTAGAAATTGCAAGTGGAGAAGATATTAAAGATTATGGAATTAGTTTTGGATTAGGTATGCCGTTTTTCTATCAAAGGAAAATTTCACATGCTAATCTAGGATTGATACTGGGATGGAGAGGAATGAATACTGCGATTGAAGAAAAATATATCAGATTATCATTCAGCTTCACTTTTAATGATGATGAATGGTTCATAAAGAGAAAGTATAACTAATATAAAATTCAGCAACATGGATAAGATCAGAAACTTAACATTTTTAGCTTTGGCGATGATCCTTGCTGTGCCATCTTCATTTGCTCAGTTTAAATCATGGATAGGTGACGCAAGGGAGGACGATGCCTCAAATGCACACTCTATCTACAGGCAAGCTTTGAAAGCCGAAGATTGGGATATTGCATTTGATAACTGGAAGGTCGCTTATGATTTGGCACCAGCTGCCGATGGAAAAAGAGATTATCATTTCATTGATGGTGTAAAGATTTATATACACAAATTCAAGAATGAAACTGATGCAGCCAAAAAAGACGAGTATAAGCAAAATATTGACAGATTATATTCAGAAGCTATCCAGGCTTATGACAACAGGGATATCAAACCTACTAAATGTGGTGACAATGCCGAATGCTATGAAAAAAAGAAAGGATATGTGTTAGGAAGAAAAGGTTTTGATATGTATTATACGCTCCAGGCACCATACACCAAGAATCTTGAGGTGTTCATAAAATCAATGGATCTTGCAGGAAATGATTCAGAATATATTGTTTTTGACCCTGTTTGCGCAATGCTTACATACCAGTTTGAAAAAGGGAAAATCACAAAGGATGAGGTTCTTACAATTTATAATAAAATGGAATCCATTGCAAAATGGAATCTTGAAAATAACAGCAAATTAGGGCAGTATTACGATCAGGCCTGGAAAGCGGCCAAAGCAAAACTTGCACCTATTGAACCTGATATCTTCGATTGTGAATACTTCAAACCTAAGTACAAAAAAACATACGAAGAAAATCCTGATGATTATGAAACCCTCAAAAATGTACTTGGGCTATTAAAGAAAAGAGGATGTGATCCTTCAGATCCATTTGTTTCTGAGCTTGATGTAAAATGGAAGAAATATGCCGCTGAGGAAAATGCCAAAAGACAAGCTGAGTTTGAAGCCAATAATCCAAGTGTTGCAGCCAAGAAGTTATATGATAGTGGTGATTATAAAGGTGCTATTGCAAAATATGATGAAGCGATTGAACAGGAAACAGACCCGGATAAACTGGCTAGTTATTTGTTTTCTAAGGCTTCTATTCAGTTCAGGAAACTGAAGCAGTATTCAACCGCAAGAAATACCGCATATAAAGCAGCCAAGGCAAAACCAGGGTGGGGAAGACCATACATGCTGATAGGTGATATGTATGGTTCAAGTGCTCGATCATGTGGAGATGACTGGAATCAAAGATTAGCTATTATTGCAGCAATTGACAAATATAAATATGCGCGGTCAGTGGATGCTGAAGTATCTGAAGAAGCATCTGCAAGAATATCTAAGTACAGAGCTTCATTACCTGATGTGGCTGATGGCCATATGAGAGGTAAGAATAAAGGAGATGTTGTAAAAGTTGGATGTTGGATCGGGGAAACAGTCAAAGTGGTTTTTAAATAATTCCTTTAGCCATAATAATGTATAAAAGGGCCTTCAATGAAAATTGGAGGCTTTTTTTAATCCCCAAAAGCAATCCCGATCATTCTTGCCGTTTTGACTAAATAATGATCGCTATTGATAAATTTATATTCTGCAATAGCAGATTTGATACTTGCATGCTGAACCTGGTGTTTCTTATAAGTAACCATCTGACCAAACTTTCCTTCTTTTACGAGCTCAAAGGCTTTGACGCCAAATGCAGTTGCAAGGATTCGGTCAAAGGCAATCGGAGTGCCACCACGTTGAATATGTCCCAGGGTAGCTACCCTGACATCCGGTTCCAGGCCATGTTCTTCAAGTTTGCGGCGTAAAACATTTCCAATACCTCCAAGTTTAATGTTTTCATCTCCCTGGTTCTTGGTAGCTATAATTTCATCATCAATCCTGGCTCCTTCAGCAATAACGATATTGACAAAACCATCATCTTCTTTATAGCGTTTATGTATTTCTTCCTTGATTTTATCTATCCTGAATGGAATTTCAGGAATGAGACAAATTTCGGCGCCACCGGCTAATGCGGTATAAAGTGCAATCCATCCTGCATTTCGTCCCATGACCTCCAGTATCATCACACGATTATGACTTGCAGCTGTTGTTACCAGTTTGTCAAATGAGTCAGTTGCTATCTGGACAGCTGTGCTAAATCCAAAAGTAAGATTGGTAGCACTTAAGTCGTTATCAATTGTTTTCGGGACACCAACAATGTTTACACCGTTTTCAAATAAATGTTGTGATATGGTTTGAGATCCGTCTCCACCGATATTGATGACAGCATGAAATCCATGATCTTTAAGCCTTTGAATTAACTCACCGGTTTTATCAATAAACGTGTAACTGCCATCTGCCTGCTTTACAGGGTAGGACATCGGATTTCCTTTATTGGTAGTTTTTATGATTGTTCCTCCCTGGATATGTATTCCCCTGACAATTTCATTGGTCAGATGCATGAGTTCAGGTGGATCGCTCAAGATTCCATTAAAGGCTTCTATGCTGCCATATACATCCCAATTTCCCTCATTTTTAGCTGTCTTTACGATAGCCCTTAGTACAGCATTCAACCCGGGACAATCTCCTCCTCCTGTTAATACCAGCAACTTTTTTCTAGACATATAATTTTTTTTCTTTTTATAATTGATATATATAAATCAAATCGTTCACTTTTTGGTTATATCCATAAGAATAAAAAGCCAATCTGTATCTTTGAAGAGCTTTTAAAAGATAAATTTATGAGAATTGTCACTTCCTTCTTCTTAATTCTTTTTTTTACAGTCTATGGATGCACACCCAAAGTCGTTCCGCTTGCTGAACCCACCCCGGTGATTGAGTCTAAGGAAGAAATCAAAGAAGATAATAATCCATGTATGACCCTGGATGAATTATCTCCTGCAAAAAAAGATGAAACAGAAACGGCTTATGTGCTTTATAAGGACCTTGTAAAACTTAAAAAGTATAATGAGGCATTTCCTTTGTGGAAGAAGGCTTATTATGGTGCACCTGCAGCTAATGGATCTATTAAATACCAATATGAAGATGGACTTGCCATCTACAAATACTTCTATGATAATACCTCAGATCAAAAACTGAAATCATCCTATATAGATACAATCATGTCTATATATGATAAAAGAGTCGAGTGCTTTGGTGACAGTGCCTATGTTGCAGGAAGAAAAGCATTTGACTATTACTATTATTATAAAGGCGAAGCAACAGATGATGAAATCTATAATCTCTTCAAGCAATCTATAGACGCCAAAGGCAAGAAAGCTGATTATTTTATAATTAACCCCTTTTCAAAACTAATGTCAGACAGGATAGTCAATGAAGAAATCTCTATTGAAGAAGGAAGTCGTTATGCCGGATTATTACTTGAAGCTATTGAATATGGAACAAATTCTGGCAAGAACAAGGAAGCCTGGGAGATTATAAATGATTATGCACCGGCAAGGTTGGAAAACCTGGAAGGTATTGAGGGGATTTATGATTGCAACTACTATCAGGAAAAGTATCTTGAGTTATTCAGGGAAGATTCCACAAATTGTGAAATAATCAATAAAGCATATTCAAGGATGTTATGGGGTAAATGCGGAAAGGATATACCAGCATTAGTTGAAGTGGCTGCAGCTAAAGAGCGACACTGTTACACACCGCCACCTCCTGATGGTCCATTGAAGAAGGCTTATATAGCCTATACTGAGGGACGTTACCTTGAAGCTGTACAGTTATTTGAGGATTTTGTTCAACTAACAGATGATTCGGTCAAAAAGGCAAAATATAATTTGCTAATAGGTAAGATTTATTACGGGGATATCAAAAATTTCTCGTTGTCAAGAAAGTATGCACTTGAGTCTGCTAAATATGCACCTGAATCCGGAGAGCCATATTTATTGATAGGTAAACTGTATGCTTCAAGTGGTCCTTTATGTGGACCTGGAAGAGGATGGGATAGCCAAATCGTTACTTGGCCGGCGATCGATATGTGGGAAAAGGCTAAGAAAGATCCATTGGTTGCTGATGAGGCAAACAAGTTGATCAGAACCTATTGGAAGTATATGCCAAAGAAAGAAGACATTTTTCAAAGAACCATAAAAGCAGGTTCTGTATTCAAGGTTGGTTGCTGGATAAATCGCAGCACAACAGTCAGGACAGCAGATTAATGATATTCTTGAAGTCTGGAAGACATGATTTCCAGCCGGAATAAGCTTAATTTTATATCTTATTGTTATGAAATCACTTTTGCTTTCTGTATTCTTTATCTCAAGTGCTTTTTGCCTGGACGCACAAAGAGTCATTCAACCTAAATTAATTGAGGTTGACTGGAAAGGTATTGTATACAAGAAAGAATGGTCATTTGATTTCAGGCTTCACGAAAATGGAGCCTCTATAGCTTATAATTCAGGAAAGATCAAATCTTACCACAAAACAAATTATTACCAGGTTGAACTGGGATATCTGAAAGATCCCAGGGAAAAAAATCAAAGTAAAATATCACAATCCGGAAGGTCAGGTTCTTTTTCATTTGGTAAAATCAATAGTCTTATAAATCTGCGTCTCGGTTTTGGCACCAAAAAATATCTTTCAGAAAAGGAGAAACGAAAAGGTCTGGCTGTTGGTTATACTTACCAGGTAGGTCCTTCTCTGGCCTTGCTGAAACCATATTATCTTGACCTGGAATATGTCATCATCGAAAATGATCAGAAATATGTCCTTGTCAGGTCAGAAAAGTATTCCGCGGAAAACCATGATCTCTTTTTAAATGAAGATTTCATCAGAGGGAAATCATCTTTTTTCAAGGGATTTGAAGAAATTTCGGTCAGAGCCGGTATCCAGGGAAAACTGGCAGCACATTTTGCAATGGGCGCTTTTGATAAATATGTTAAAGCTTTTGAAACCGGAGTGATGTTTGATTTGTTTTCTTCCAATATTCCAATTATGCTGGAAACGGAAGAGATCAGTAATAAACCTTATTTCATCAAACTCTATTTAAACCTACAATTAGGAGCCAGAAATAATTAATGCTAGAATTACCTATAATATCAGAAAAACCTAAACGTACTAAAAAGCCTGATTGGCTTAGAGTTAAACTGCCGATCGGGAAGGACTACAGAAGAGTGCGTAAACTGGTGGATGAATATAAATTAAATACCATCTGCCAGAGCGGAAATTGTCCGAACATGGGAGAATGCTGGGGTGCAGGTACTGCAACCTTTATGATCCTTGGAGATGTGTGTACAAGAAGTTGTTCATTCTGTGCTGTAAAAACAGGAAGACCGCCAGAATATGACGAAGATGAGCCAAGACGCGTCGCAGAAGCAATCAGGCTGATGCAGGTAAAACATGCTGTCCTCACTTCCGTAAACAGGGATGAACTGAAGGACAGGGGCGCCGAGATCTGGTATCAGACGGTCGTAGAAGTAAAAAAAGCCAGCCCTGGCACAACAATAGAAACCCTGATTCCCGATGTAAGGTCAAATTGGGATGCTTTGCTCAGGATGATTGAAGGAGGCCAGGAAGTTGTGTCTCACAATATGGAGACCGTGGAGAGACTCTATCGAAAAGTCAGACCCCAGGCCAAGTATAAAAGAAGTCTTGAACAGATACAACGAACTAAAGACGCAGGAAGCCGAACCAAATCCGGTTTTATGGTCGGCTTGGGAGAAACCAAAGATGAAGTTCTTGAAATCATGCAGCATTTGCATGATCATGGATGTGATGTGGTCACTATAGGCCAGTACCTGCAACCGACCAAGATGCACCTGGAAGTTGAGGAATATGTGCATCCGGACTTGTTTGAATATTATCGAATCGAAGGAGAAAAAATCGGATTCGATTTTGTGGAAAGCGGACCATTGGTCAGATCCTCCTATCATGCCGAAAGGCACTTATAAAACCGAAATATGCTTTATAATGTAAAAGCAGGTATCATTGGTCTTGACGAATTAGGTCGGCAGTATGCCAACTTGCTGAAATATCATGTCAAAGAATTGAACCTTATTGGAGGGTCCGGCCGCACCCAAAAAGAACTTTTGTTTGCTAAAAATGAACTTTCACTTGAATATGTTTATCCCGATTATCATCAGCTCATTGAAAATCATGATATCGATGCCATCTTTGTTTTTTGCCCACCTGATCAAAAAAGTTTTGTCACTTCCAAAGCCATAGAGGCAGGAAAACATGTATTTATTGATACACCCATTGCAACAAATGTTGAAGATGCCGAATTCCTTATTAAAACGGCTGAAAGTCATCCTTCACAAATTTCAATGGCAGGTTTCCCCTTTCGATTGAATTCAAGTTTAAATAGAGTAAAAGAGTTTATAGAACTAGGGAAAATCGGATTGATTAAATCTATTACTACAGACTCTGCTTTTACGCACGGTATAAGCTCAAGGTACGTCCAGCCTTCCGGAAGTTTTTTTATTGATTATTCACTCAATGAAATTGATCTGATTCTCTGGTTGACTGGAGAAAATATCAAGTGGATACAAACAAATATGGTGCATTCAGATGCTCATGTACGGATGTTAACGGAATCAGGAGCATTATGTGATCTGACGGTTTTTGGTCATAATGAAAGACAGGATTCTTCACTTGTCATTCGTGGCACCGATGGTATAATTAAATTAGATAACTATAATCCATTTGTTCTGGATTATTCCAGTGGCCAGGATAAATTAAGTAAACGGATATTTGTAGCAGATGACATTGAAATGGATAATGACTATTTACATCTGAAACATTTTGTGGATGTCATCATGGGAAGGGCTTCCAATACACTGAAGCTCAGATCCAATTCAAAAGCACTGGAATATGCTATTGCCATGGAAAAATCCAAGGTCCTCAATCAGGCCGTTTCTTTTGAGGAGAAGCACTGATCCCCATTTCTTTAGTGGTTTCTTTGTTTAATTCGCGAAGAGCTACAAATGCACCTATGATTGCTGGAATAAAGACGAGGAAACTTCTTTGTAATAATGTGAAGGTGCCTATATAATCTTCGGCAATCACACCCGCCATTAATCCGGCAATACTCAATTCTGCAATCCCGCTACCTCCCGGGCTGGGCGCA
>JAHHJO010000211.1:0-4121 GCA_018680275.1 Bacteroidia bacterium | reverse complement strand
GAAATATGGGTGGCTACACAAAGTGGTGTAAATTATTTCAAACCGGAAGATGTGACGGTACCGGCTTATACGCCGCCCATATATTTTGACAGTATACGTGCTTCAGGAAAGAATATCTTAAGTGAATCTCTCATAAACCTGGACCATGATGAGAATGATCTTAATTTTCATTATACCGGAGTGTCGTACAGGAAGCCTACCAATAAAGAATTCTACAAATATGCCCTGATCAAGGACAAACAAGACACCAGCTGGGTATATACCAATGATCGGAGCATCCAGTTTACAAATCTTGAAAGAGGCAATTATCATTTCATTGTCATGGCCAGGAACAAGTACAATAAATGGAGTGAAAAACCTGCAGAATTCGGGTTTACTGTACTTCCTAGTTTCTTTCAAACACTCTGGTTTAAATTAATTGTAGGTTTTTCATTGCTCCTTACTTTCCTTACAGTGTATCGATCAAGAATTAAAAGACTGGAAAGAAAAGAGGAATTCAGACGTGAAATCGATGAAGCTGAATTCAGGGTCAAGAAAGCAGAATTAAATGCTCTAAGGAACCAGATGAATCCCCATTTTATCTACAATTCCCTGAATTCAATTCAGAATTTCATATTCCATAACCGACCTGAACGGGCAAATTTTTTCCTCTCGAAATTTTCAAGGTTGATGCGTACAAGTCTGGATATGTCAAAATTGAACCTGGTTGAAATCGGTGAAGAAATCAGATTTCTTGAAGACTACCTGGCCCTTGAAGAATTGAGATTTGAAAATAAATTCGAATCTACCATTACAATATCCGAAGACATTGACTAGGAAATGCAAATTCCACCGCTTATGATCCAGCCACTGCTTGAAAATGCAATCAAACATGGATTTAAAAACTTAAAGAAAGGGGGTCTATTGGATCTTAATATAAGTATTAAAGACAACACCCTGTCAATCATCATACAAGATAATGGCTCAGGAATCCCTGCAACAGCAGAGGGTAATGACAGGATTGAAAACCGTAAGTCGTTCAGTACGAATATTATCAAAGACAGGCTTAAAGTCATTAACTCTACCTTAAAGTTTCCTGTAGCTGATTTAAAAATTAATCATAAAAAAACGAAATTCAATAAAGGAACATATGTAGAACTGGTACTTCCATTAAATAAATAAATATGATCAAATCAATCATTGTAGATGACGAGCGTCACAGCAGACAGTTGCTCGAAGTACTACTCAAGCGCTATTGCCAGGATATTAAACTTCTTGGACAGGCGTCGTCGGTTGCTGAAGCTGTTGAACTGATTAACAGACAAGCACCTGATCTTATTTTTCTGGATATCGAAATGCCCGGAGGTGACGGATTTGAGCTTTTAAAACAATTTAATAATGCTTCTTTTCTGACTTGTTTCGTCACTGGATATAGCGAATATGCAGTCAAAGCGATTAAATTCGGGGTATTCGACTATCTACTGAAGCCGGTAGATATTCAGGAACTTAAACAGACCATTAAAAAGGCCCGGGAGGCTTTGTCGGAGTGGAAAGACAGAAATCCAGATCATGAAATCATTATTCAGGAAGGAGATCGATTCTGGGTCGTCGATAAAAACAAAATCATCAATATTTCTGCTGAAAGCAATTATAGCATGGTATATACCACGGAAGGTAAAAGAATCATTTCTACGATTCCATTAAACCAGTTTGAATCCATGCTTGATGAAAATGAGTTCTTTCGTTGTCATAAATCGCATATAATCAAGCTTGGAATGATAAAATCCTATGAACTGACCAGAACAGGGATAATTGAAATGGAAAACAATATGAATATCCCCCTGGCAGCCAGGCGAAAAAACAGATTTACAGAGTTATTCAGTAATAATAGGGGTATTAAATAACACGTTCACAAATTAATCCTACACGTTTAAGAGCAAGTCTTTAAATAATTTGGAGCAATTATAAATCCAAAATATATTTAAGTCAGTCATTAGCCAATAAGTCATTGTAGATGAACAACTTCCATTTCTTTACATCTAGCTTATTGGCTTTTTAATGTCCCCCTTCTTCGTATTTAGTCGTGTATTTTACAGTTTGAACAGACAGGTATAATATTATATCAAATATCCTCATTTTTTAAAATTCATGTCTATGATAATGATCATCCTTGCGGGTCATTCTGATCATTATGAAGTCAAATTTCTAATTCTAATTTGCGGGTAAAAGCTAATTACCATGCATGAAAAGTATAAAGATCAAATAAATGCATTCATGGAAAAAATCAAAGCTTCCAACAAGCATGAACCTGAGTTTATCCAGGCTGTACAGGAAGTTGCTGAGGAAGTCATTCCATTTATCGAGGAGAATCCTAAATACAAGGATACCAAGATATTAGAACGCATTGTAGAACCTGAGCGTGTGATCATGTTCAGGGTGCCTTGGCAGGATGATAAAGGAGAAATCCATGTCAACAAAGGCTACAGGGTTGAATTTAATTCTGCCATTGGTCCTTACAAAGGAGGATTGAGATATCATCCTACTGTCAATCTGTCCATTCTGAAATTCCTGGGTTTTGAACAAACTTTCAAAAATGCCCTGACCACACTGCCGCTGGGAGGTGGAAAAGGTGGATCTGACTTTGACCCTAAAGGAAAATCGGATAATGAGATCATGAGATTCTGTCAAAGCTTTATGACCGAACTTTCACGTCACATCGGTGCACATACCGACGTACCTGCCGGTGATATCGGCGTCGGCGAAAGAGAAATCGGTTATTTGTTTGGCCAGTACAAAAGGATTCGAAACGAGTTTACCGGGATACTTACCGGTAAAGCCATGGAATGGGGCGGATCGAATATCCGACCTGAAGCCACAGGATATGGCGTTGTATACTTCGCCCAGGAAATGCTCAACCAGAGAGGTGATTCACTGAAAGACAAGACCGTCCTCGTGTCCGGCAGCGGAAATGTGGCTCAATTTACGATCGAAAAATGTATACAGCTGGGAGCTAAAGTTGTAAGCTTGAGCGACTCAAATGGTACGATCTATGATCCGGCAGGCATCAACAAAGACAAACTTGAATGGGTCAAAGACCTGAAAAATGTGAATCGTGGAAGGATCAAAGAATACGCAGAACATTTTGAAGGAGTCAAATACTACGAAGGCCAAAAACCATGGCACATCAATGCCGATGTCGCCTTCCCTAGTGCAACCCAAAATGAAATTGACGGGGACGATGCCAAAATGCTCGTTGGAAATAATGTACTCCTGGTCGCCGAAGGTGCCAATATGCCATCGACACCTGAAGCCATTGAAGTATTCCAGGAATCCAGAATATTATATGCACCGGGTAAAGCATCTAATGCAGGCGGTGTAGCGACCTCGGGACTTGAAATGAGCCAGAATTATGTAGGTATGTCCTGGACAAGAGAAGAAGTGGACCAAAAACTCCAGGGTATTATGAAGTCGATTCATAATACTTGCGTACAATTTGGTAAAAATGGTGCGACTGATGGATATATCGACTATGTCAAAGGTGCCAATGTAGCCGGCTTCGTCAAAGTCGCTGAAGCGATGCTGGATCAGGGAGTAGTTTAGTTAATTAATATTTGATATTTAAAAATTAATGATTAGGGCGTCCGTGGATTTTTTCCCGGGCGCCCTTCATTGATGGCAGACCTTACTAAGGTTTCGTCAGCCGGGGAATTTCACAAGATAGTCCGCAGATTTCCTAATTTAGGATCATGAATCTTTTCACTGTCCTGGAAATCATCGCTACCCTCTCCGGTATTGCCTGTGTCTATCTTCAGACCAAAGAAAAAATATCAGCATGGGCATTCGGGATTCTGAGCGTCGGGGTTTCCTGTTTTATATTTTATCATAGCAAGTTGTATTCTGACCTGCTGCTTCATGTTGTGTATATATTCCTGAATATCTATGGATGGTATACCTGGTCAACGCAAGGTACGGAAGAGGATAATGCGCCCATCCTGTTCTTAAGCAGGTCCGGAATCATGTTTACAGCTGTGACGGTCATTCTCCTGGCTTTTGGTCTGGGTTACTTCATGGGGACATTTACGGATGCGGACCTGTATTACTTCGATGCATTTACAACGGCCGGCAGCCTCGTCGCACAATCC
>JAHHJO010000034.1:0-7013 GCA_018680275.1 Bacteroidia bacterium | reverse complement strand
ATCCCGGCCTCACTGATCTTTGATTTACCATAGAATATTCCCTCATAATTCCTCAATAATAAGCTCACGAATTCCTTTAGCCTGGATGAGTTTTTCCGATTTGCCAAAAGTAATCTAATCCTGTGTTCTGAAAGTTTGAGCCTTGAAGGTTGAAACACAGAAGTTGAAAGAAATATTATATCTGACCTGTGTAATATCTTTAGGGCGTTCAGAAATTTGTGTTTTTTCAATGTTGGTTTGGAAAATTCAATTATGGATTCCAAATCCAGATCAAACAATTCATCTTCCACAGGTCCGGAAGCCAGCTCGAAATACCTGCAAAGAGTCCCATATGACTTCCTGAGGTATTCTTCATCAGGATAATTAATCTGAATAAACTCTTCAAGCCTTGTGATATCATGTTTATTATTCAAAAGAATGGCAGAAGAGGGTTTTCCGTCTCTTCCTGCCCTGCCTGATTCCTGCACATATGCTTCGATCGCATCCGGCAATTCAAAATGGATGACATTCCTTACATCCGACTTGTCGATCCCCATTCCAAATGCCTTTGTAGCCACCATCACACGATACTGATTATTAAACCAGCTGTCGCTATTTTTGTCCCTGATCACCTTCGTCATTCCCCCATGGTAAGAAGTTGCTTTGATCTTGTTTGCGTTCAGATAGTCTGATACCGAGCTGGTCTGTCTTCTTGTTCTGACATAAATAATTTGGGACTCTCGCTGATCTTTTAACAGCCGGGTTAATTCTTCTTTTTTATTTTCAGAGTATATAAGATTGTAAGACAGGTTTTTTCTCAGAGGCGCGTACAGTATCTTGGCAGGAGTCTTCAAACCCAGGGATTCCACGATATCTTGACGTACAGCTTCCGTTGCCGTGGCCGTTAGAGCTAATACCGGAATATTGGGTAATAATTCCCTGAGCTCAGAAATCTGCCTGTATTCTGGTCGAAAATCATGGCCCCATTCAGATATACAATGCGCTTCATCAATAACGATCAAACCCGGATCTGTTTTAATAATTCTTGATCGGAATAATGATGACCTGATCCTTTCCGGGGAAATAAAGAAAAAATTATAGTTACCGTAAACTATATTGTCCATCAGTATATCCTGTTGATGGCGAGAATGTGCGCTTGTCAAGGCAAGTGCAGGGATTCCCCGGGCCTTTAAACCTCTGACCTGATCCTCCATCAGTGCAATAAGCGGACTGATTACAATCGTAAGCTTGTCGAAATACAGACCAGGGACCTGGTAGCATACAGACTTGCCTGTTCCGGTGGGTAATACAGCTAAAGTGTCCTTACCATCGATTACTGATAAAATTGTTTGCTCCTGCCCTTCCCTGAATTCTGAATATCCCCAGTTTTCCCTGAGGATACTTTTTATAATTCTGGTTTTGTCTGATTCCGGGCTCAAATATTTGTCTTTAAAAACGTAAAATTAATTTATCGCAGAAAGATTAGTATGATTATTGCTATTTCATGTCAGGCATACTACTTACTGGCAAAGTAAGAAAATGCTTCTTGTCGTCTACATACCGCGCAAGTGATTTTAAATCGTTTTATATTCAGGCACTTAAAAAACAAGCATGAAGATAGTAGTTAGTATTATTTTGTCAACTTTCATTTTTACCGGGGTTTTCTCTCAAGATTTTGGCTGGCACCTGGGTGATGCTGAGGATAATTCCTCAATAGGAATTTCAGCCAGGAGTTTGTATACCGGAATTCTTAAAGACATGCCATCAAAGACAGTTATCGTCGCCGTCATAGATTCAGGAGTCGACGCAGAGCATGAAGACCTCGCTGAAAACATGTGGATAAATCACGACGAAATACCCGGAAATGGAATTGACGATGACAGCAATGGATATGTTGATGATATACATGGTTGGAATTTCATAGGCGGACCAGGTGGAAATGTACACCATGACACCTACGAAGCCACAAGGATATATGGAAAATACAAGTATAAATTTGACAATGCTGTTCCTGGAAAATTGTCGAAAAAAGACAAGGAACTATATGATAAATATTTAAAGTGCAAAGAGGAAGTCGAGGAGAAGAAGTCTAAAGCTCAATTGAGTCTGACGAATATTGAAAAAACCGAATCGGTATACCTCAATAGTCTTGATGCAATTGATGAAGTACTGGAAGACAGAGAAATCAACCTGGAGAATCTTAAAATGATAGATGGCTCCGAAGACCGGTTTGTAGGTATTGGCAAAAACATGCTACTGGATTTAATTTCCAGGGGAAAGGATGATATAGACATTGATACACTTAAGAGTATCATTAAAGAATTAAATCAGGCTGAAAAAGAAATATACCAGGTAAAAGTTGATTACGCTTATAACACTGATTTTGATTCCAGAAAAATCATCGGCGATAATTATAACGATCCAACTGAAAGGTATTATGGGAATAATGATGTAGAAGGCCCGGATGCTTCTCATGGTACACATGTCGCTGGTATCATTGCTGCTGTCCGTGATAACAACTTAGGAATGGATGGCGTTTCCGATAATGTCAGGATAATGTCCGTGAGAGCTGTACCGGATGGAGATGAAAGGGATAAGGATGTGGCGAATGCCATCAGGTATGCCGTAGATAATGGTGCCGCAATCATAAACATGAGTTTTGGCAAAGGCTATTCCTGGAATGAATCAATCGTTGAAGAAGCCATCAAATATGCAGAAAAGCATGATGTCTTATTAGTTCACGCCGCAGGTAACGACAACAAAAACAATGATAAAACCGATAATTTCCCGAATGATGAATACCAGGGGAAAGGCTTCCTGTTTTTTAAAGGGAAACAAAAGTTTTTCAATAATTGGCTTGAAATAGGCGCCCTATCCTATGAAAAAGGGAAATTTGCGGCAGCTAACTTTTCAAACTTTGGTGAAACTGAAGTTGACTTATTTGCTCCTGGAATGGCGATTTATTCTACAATACCTGATAACGGATATACTTTCTTACAAGGCACAAGCATGGCTGCCCCGGTAGTTGCAGGGGTAGCAGCTATACTGAGATCATATTTCCCTAGTTTGACTGCGGTACAAGTCAGAGAAATCCTGATGACTACAGTTACTGTTATAAATGAAGAAGTACTTATTCCCGGAAGTTATTCTGATATGACCGCATTCAGCAAATTATGTGTCTCTAGTGGCGTGGTCAATGCTGAAAAAGCAGTAAAGAAAGCAATGGTTACCAAAGGAAAAAAGAAGATAAAAAAGAAGGAGCAAAATACACGCGCATAGAATAATGCCCCTCCTTTAAAAAGCCTTTCGGATTAATTCGGAAGGCTTTTTTTTTGAATAAGGGCAGGCAAATATACCTGCCCTCTTAACACCCTTAAACTATATTATTTAGCGTGAAAAACAAATAACATAGACTTTTTATACTAATAGGAAGAATCCTAAAATTCATGGCCGGTCCAATTGGTTTTGTGGTCTAGAATCCATTTAACTCCTCAATGATTTCGATTATAATTTCAATAATTCCCATTTTATTAACTTTTAATGATGAATAACATAAAGCATAGTTAAGATAATTATTAGGATCTACTAATAACAATTTTACACAAAATTATGACTCAAAAATTAGGCAGATAGATTATAAGCTCATATATTTAATTGATAATCACCCTATTATCATGAAATGGACACGCAACCTTGTCAGGATTTATGATCAAAAATTAAAGCAAAAAGAAGATTTATTTCTTTTAAAGTCCTTAAATCCTAAAGAAAAAAGGCTTTATGAAGCCAATTTAACCCATGATTCTGAACGATTGCTTGCGAAAGAACTATACAACGGTTCCCCTTCTCATCAATCTTACCAGTCTCTGAAAAAGAGCTTATCTGATAAATTGCTTGATGCCATTTCATTGAGTCAAATAGGCCATCCTCTTCAAAAGCAAAAATCAAAACTGTACAGGAAACTTACAGCGTTTTATATTCTGGAAAGCCTTGGATTCAGAAAACTATTCATCCCCTTGGCAAGAAAAATATTTAGCCAACTGTTAAGAAATCACATGTTCTATGAGGCTGCAGGAATCGGACGTTTTCTGTCGAACCATTATGCGGTTTATGAATCTGATCAAAAGCAAGCCAAACGGTATAACCAGGAAGTACTTAAATGCATAGACACATATAAGAAGGAAGTAGATATTGAATGGACTTATACACAAGTTCAGTGTTTATTCCTTGAAAAGAATTTTCATGAGTGCGCTGATCAAATCAAGGATTTCGGAGACAATCACTATCCATATGTTATTCAAACCGGAAGTGTCAGAATGTATGCTTTCTATTATTTAATAAGATATGCAGAAAGTGTCGCCCGCCATGATCTAAAAGGAAGGGAATCTGTTTGTAAAGAAGCACTGGAATTCCTTAATTCACTAAGCTTTAATCAGGTGAATATGAAAAGTGTTTTTATGTTTCATTTGATAAACACATTTCTTGAACAAAACGAACTGGCTAAAGCAGAACTGATCATTCATACTTTCCTTGATGAAAGTGACCATAGATCCCAATTATATTATCGTTACAGGGAATTGCTTTTCAGGGTGCAATTATATCAAAGCAAAGTTGAAGAGGTGAACCAATCATTTGATTACCTGAAAAAGAATATCAGGAAGATGGAAACGGTATTTTCCAAAGACAGGTTGCTAATCTATGAGATCTATGTAGATATATTGAACAACAGGAAAAGCAATTTCAGGAAAATCCATTATAACCTCAACCGAGTTAAACAGGATAAAAAAGGACTTCATATTCCCTTGCTGGTTGGACAAGCCGTACAATCTGCAATTTATAATCCCGACAAGTTTATCGACAGACTGGATTCACTCAGACAATATACATACAGGCATCTTTCCGAAGACGAACATGAAAGAACACGTAATTTTATAAAATTGCTCAGTCAGACAGGGAATAACTCAGAAATAGATACATCTGTACTCGGGAACAAAAAGGACCAGATTTCGAATGTTTCCTTAGAAATGATCAATTATAAAAAGCTGATTGAATTTGTGCAGCTAAAATATTCGAGCAACCTGAGAAAGGCATAAGTAGTGGCTTAACTACAACTTTATAAAACGGCCATAGTAGGCTTTTCCATTTCCTGTTAAACGGATCAGGTAAACGCCAGAATCCAAAGATGAAATATCCAACTCAATCATTTCCCCAGAGTCAATGGAATATCTTTCAGACATCAATCTGCTGCCTTGTAAACTAATGATATCTACCTGACCATTAGAATAGGTCCCCAAAGCTACATTGAGAATATTTGTTGCTGGATTCGGAAAAACAAAAACATCACCATCTGATTCAGAAATGTATGTAATACTTGTCGTTGTATCAAGTAAAAACTCAACCGCAAATATATCTGAAAAACAAGGTTCAGAATAGGCCTCTACCTCCAAATCATAATAATAGAAATAGTGATCCTCACCAAAGAAGCTGTCATCTATCGTAAGCAAATGATCGATTTCATAAGGATAATTTACATTACTGTCTGAGACGAGAAGTCTGGGAGAAACTGTGCCAAGTTCATCGACGTTATATCCTGTTCCTACAGCATAATTTCCTGGCTCAAGGATAATATCAGTTTGGATAAAATTATGCCCTTTTTCAGCAAAATAAGTTTCCCCAATTACATTTGATTCTCCGAACTTTCCAAATAGAATTTTGCGAACCCCTGGAACTTCTGCTATGGTCTGAAAGGACAGAAGCCTGATTTTTTGATGGACGGTCAGGTACATACCTGCTCTTACCTCATCTGATCCGTATTTTTCTTCAGAACTTGCAATGTCTTTACCACCAGTAAATGAAGGAATATCGCGAGTCGCTTGATTCTGAAAGTAAACCGTTGTATCATTTTTGATATTTTCAACCAGGATATCATTCCCCAGCATTATTATCTCTGTTCCAGTCGAATCGCGAAACCATGTAATTTCTTCACCTGGTACATTTAAAGGATAATCTTGTATTGAATCCAGGATTATTGTTTCATCCTCATAGTCCTGGTTCAGAAACTCAACCCAAATTGTATCAGAGTTGATCGTATCACATGCATTGTAACTGGATGCAAAATAAGGACCTGGGTGTTCAATGGTTATGTTTGCGGCAACTGAATCTGTACTCCATAATACATCTGTATCCAGTATTGTAGATAATACGACCTGGTCATTTTCACAAAGGATTAAATCCTGGCTGTAATTTAGGATTGGTACTTCCGGGCTTTCCAAAGCAGTCAATTTTATAATTGGACTGACATTTCTGCATGCACTTCTTGATTCTGCCTGGAAATATCCTGGCGTAGTAATTTGAATTTCCCTCAGCGTATCTCCGTTGGTCCATTGTAACTCCCCTGAAGTATTGTTACCAGTCAAAAGAATCGTATCATTATCACAATCAATCTCAAGGGCGCTATATGAGATATCTAGGATTTTCTCAACACATTCCCCTTCAGTGGCTATGTAATGGTCATTGACATCCAGGTTGACGTACTTGTCACTTAATCCACTGGGCCAATTAATTACGAGTGAATCTATCACCTCATGATCTGCCAAACCAAAGTGTATATTTAAAGAATTAGTGATGCCATAGGCTACACCTGAATTCTGCCATCTTGTTTGCATTCCCCAAGGTCCATAAAGCAAAACCTGGCTGCCTATCCCGCTTTTATTGGACTGTGTGCCAGACAACGATAATTTGAAATGATTATTTGTGCCACCAAAATTCAACCAGGTTTCATCTGCAAAAACTGAAGGTGAGTCCGGTGCTCCAAAAGCGATATAACAATCCAGATATCCATCATTGTCAAGATCCCCTACTGCAGCTGAACTGGCATTCTTGAATCCAAAAGGATTCTCGTTACTCTTGAATTGCAGATCACCCTGATTAAGCAACAAGTAATCCTTGAGCCCTGTAATAAGAATATCCAGCAAACCATCGTTATTAAAATCAGCCAGGGAGACTTCAAGGTCAGGTGTTGAAATAGCTCCGCTTGT
>JAHHJO010000047.1:0-6863 GCA_018680275.1 Bacteroidia bacterium | reverse complement strand
GAAAATGGTTTATTAAATGTGTATTGTTCCCTTCCTAAGGAAGATAATGAACATTTCATATCAGGCATGTTTACATCTGCTTCAATAGTACTGGATACTTTTCAATCCCTGGCACTTCCATTGGAAGCTGTAGTAGAAGTAGATGGTAAATCGTTTGTTCTCGTCAGTAATCAAGAAAAATCATTGGAATTCAATTTGAAAGAAACTTCAACCGGAGTGACGAATGACGGTATGATTGAAATCCCAGATGCAGACCAATTCAGTATGGAGGACGAATTTATAGTAACAGGTGCATATTATCTTATAAAATAATAATCACTTTCTGAGAATTTCTGTTAATAAATAATATGTGGTTATTTTGCCACTTAATTCATTGAATTACAATTTAATCTGAATCAAACATCCGGATGACTGAAATTTTCAAAACGCTGAAAAGGTATCTTAATCCCATTTTTGATACCAAAGCCGCTGGTTTCTATATATTATCATTTGCCATTGCCATTGGCGTCGCCACATTTATCGAAAATGACTTTGGGACAAGTGCAGCCCAAAAGGTCATTTATCAAGCATGGTGGTTTGAATTACTTCTATTGTTATTTTCAATTACGATCATTGTCAATATGATCAGGTTCAGAATGTTCGAACAGAAAAAATGGTCACTTTTGTTGTTTCATTTTTCAATTATAATCATACTGATAGGTTCTGCTGTTACAAGGCATTTTGGATATGAGGGCATGATGCATATTCGGGAAGACAGTACTTCCAACAGCTTTATATCAAGGGAAGCCTATTTACAATTTGAAGTTTTACAAAACAACCAGAAATTTTCTTTTGATGAACCAGTGCTGTTTGCTTCCTTGGGAAACAACAGGTGGAAAGAATCATACCTGGTTAATAATAAACTTATAAAAGCTTCGGTAAAAAGATTTATACCGAATCCCCAACGGGTACTTGTGGATAGTGAAGATGGGTTTCCCGCAATAAAAATTGTTGTAGCCGGGATGAATGGCAGGGAGGAGCATTTTTTGTCTCTGGGTGAAAACAAGACGATACAGGACAGGAATTTTAATTTCACCAATGAACATAAAGAAGGTGCCGTCAATATATATTTCAGAAATGATTCAATATTGATTTCAAATGACAGGCCAATGGCTCAGATGGTCATGGCAACTCAACAGTCTGATACCCTGGAAAGCAAAAAGGTTCATATGTTAAGATTGCGATCGATGTATAATGATGGCATGAACAGTTTCGTTTTCGGTGATTTCAAGACGAATGCAAGACCAAGTGTTGTTTCTTCAGACGCAAAAGTTAAAAGTGAAAGCCTGGTGGCACTGCATATGAACATAGCAACAGGAGATGAATCAAAGGATATTTTGGTATATGGTCAAAAAGGTGTCCAGGGAAGACCTTCAATTGTTCATTTTGATGACCTGAGTATTGCTGTCAGTTACGGTGCAAAACCGGTATTTCTCCCGTTCAGCATCAAACTATATAAATTCATACTTGAAAAATATCCGGGTACTGAAAACGCTGCATCCTATGCCAGTGAAGTCCAGTTAATCGATCCCAGGAAAGGTATAAAAGAAGACCACAGGATTTATATGAATCATATTCTGGATCATGGTGGTTACAGGTTCTTTCAGTCTTCTTTTGATAAAGATGAAAAAGGAACGTACCTGAGTGTAAACTATGACTTTTGGGGAACATGGATCTCCTACATTGGTTACGCACTATTAACTATTGGCTTTATTTTAACGATGATGAGCAAGAAAAGCAGATTTTACCAGTTATCTCAAAGAATCAAAAACCTAAGATCAGGGGCAGCAATGACTGCATTGATTGTTTTATTCAGTTTGCCTTCAAATCTTGCTGGTCAAAAGACAATCGATCATTCCAATATGCAGAATATTGTTGATTCTGAGCATGCGGCCTTGTTCAGTACGGTTGTAGTCCAGGACCATAAAGGAAGGATGAAACCCATTCATACTTTATCAAGGGAAGTACTTAGAAAAATTGCAAGAACAGAAGATCTTTTCGGATTGACTGCCGACCAGGTGGTACTTGGTATGCTTGTCAACAGTGCAGACTGGAATCATGTGCCAATGATCAAAATCGGGAAGCATAAAAATATTCACAAGCTGATTGGAGTAGATGCTGAAAAAGCGGCATATAATGATCTTTTTACAGAGAAAGGGGCCTATAAACTGAAAGATGAAGTGAGAAGGGCTTATGGCCAGGAACCTATTGACAGAGGTGTTTATGAAAAAGAGCTCATGAAACTGGATGAACGGGTCAATATAGCCAGCATGGTTTATTCGGGACGGTTCTTCAAAATTATTCCTGTTCCGGAAGATCCGGATAACATATGGGTTTCTCACCACCGAAGCCACAAACAGGATGGTACCAATAATGAAGTGGCTGAAGTGTTCTTCAACACCTACCTGCCGGCAGTATTTGAAGCCATGCTAAGTAAGGATTATACAATACCTAATAACCTGCTTGGTGAATTGAAAAATTACCAGAGAGAAAAAGGAGCCGAAGTGATCCCTTCAGAAGCAAGATTGAAATCAGAGGTTATTTTGAATGAGTTGAATGTGTTTGGCAGACTTTCCCTTGTATATCTTCTTCTTGGTCTGGCATTCCTGGTCGCATTGTTCGCCTCGGTTTTTAAGCCAGACATAAAGCTGGACCTGGTATATAAAATCTTATTCACCCTTGTGGTTGTAGGTTTCCTTTTTCACACACTGGGGCTTGGATTAAGATGGTATGTATCAGGACGTGCACCCTGGAGTAATGGTTATGAATCGATGATTTATATTGCATGGACTACAGCGCTTGCTGGATTATTATTTACCAGGAAATCCATGGGCGGCCTCGCGGCAACAATGGTCTTATCCGCAACAATTTTACTGGTAGCCACACTGAGTTACCTTGATCCGGAAATTACCCCACTTGTACCAGTGCTTAGATCTTATTGGCTTACAATACATGTTTCCCTGGAAGCAGGCAGTTATGGCTTTCTGATGCTTGGAGCCATTACAGGCTTATTGAATCTCATCCTGATGATTTTCCTTTCTGAAAAGAATAAGTCGAGAATTCACCAAATCGTCAAGGAATTATCATATATCAGCGAAATGACGCTGATCGGAGGTTTGGCGATGATTAGTGTCGGAACATATCTTGGAGGTATATGGGCCAATGAATCATGGGGCAGATACTGGGGATGGGATGCAAAAGAAACATGGGCGCTTGTCACAATCCTGGTCTATGCTTTTATCCTGCATATGCGGATTATACCCAAATTGGGCGGACTATACTTATATAATGTTGCCACCCTGTTTGGATGGGCATCTGTTATAATGACTTATTACGGCGTGAATTATTATTTATCCGGGCTGCATTCATATGCTGCTGGTGATCCTGTTCCGATCCCGCAATGGGTATACTATTCCGTTGCAGGTGTAATTATTATCAGCATATTAGCTTACTGGAGAAAAAGCAAGTTCAAGATAGGACAGCTATAAGAATTAGTCTTTGACCAATTCACCGTCTTCAACCAGAATTTCGTATTTATAACCTGCACCGAAATCTTTGTTAAGAACAACCATGCCTTTCATTGTCACAACTTGTCCTTCAGGAATGATTTTATCGGAAGTGACAACCAGGTCATAACTATCCATTGAACCATCTTTAAGATGTATCCAGTTACGTCCCATAATATTGGCATTGATCTTAACACATTTTCCGGTAAGCTGAACACTTTTTCCTTCATACTTGTCTTTATTTCCTAAAAGCTCGGCAATAGATACCGATCCTTCCTTCAGAGCAATCTCAGGAGATCCCGATGAGTCTTCTTTTTGATATGATCCAGGTTCTGCTTCTGCTGATGACTTTTCAACTTCCTGACCATGGGTAGAAGATACAAGGCTACTCACAAGATATACCTTGTCAAATACCCTGTCAAATTCCTGGCTTTCAAAATTTAACTTGAGTAAACCGTCCCTGAAATAATAGGTGGCTCCAAGTTCTACTTCTTTTTTGGTTGTAGCAACCCAGTATTCCTCTTCTCCTTCAGTTACCCGGGCATAGACATACTTACTTGTAGGTAATACTTCCTGGACAACAACTGTGTGTACCTCATCACTTACCTCAGAGGCTTCATTTTTAAGTTTATCATCAGAAAATATTCCACTCTGACTGACTCCGTTTACATTTGCATTTCCAGGGGCAATGACCTTAGGTCCTCTATTACATGACATCGCAATAGACATTAATAGTATAATCCCTGCCAATCCACCTAATTTATAATTCATACTTTCTTAATTTAAAATCTAAAATTTAGTTTAGTGTTTACCCGGTAGTTTTTTTCTTCCTCCCTGGTATTTAATTCCCCTAAGATACTGAACATTAATTTTTTCAGAAGTCTTAAATTGAGATATGCCCCAAAGTAATTCTGCGAGGTCCCGTTTTCGCTATTCAAATATGCATAATTTACATTTCTAAAATAAAAGTCTGCTGTTAATTTGCCTTTGATTATTGATCGTGAATGCCTGATGGAATATATCCTGCTTTCCAGGTAATTGGATTTGTTCTGGTTAAAACTAATTGACAAGCTTCCCTTGATCAAGGGCAACCTGACCATACTCAAATAAGCATTGATATTCTCTGATTTGTTTTGCTGATCACTTTGAAATCTATTGCTGAAACTTATGCCGGTGTAGATAAATTTGATCGGCCGTAAGCCAAGCCGTAATCTGATTCCCTGTCTTGCTTCATCATCATCCAGCAATCTTTCAATATCTGTTTTGAAAGTCTCATAATAGAGTATTCTTTTCCTCGAATCATAGGACAATGTCAATTCTATTCTTCTGCTAAAGCGGTAACGCGCTGAAGTATAAAGGTTTGTCAATCTTAAATCACCATTAATATTATTATATAAATCAAGTTCTGCCGAACCAAACAAACTCAGTTTTCGATTAATCGTGCTTGAATGTTGAAAATATATGTATCTCCTGTCAATAAATCCCTGGTTTCTCTGTTCAAGCAAACCGGCGGTTGTTGTTGAAAAAACATGAGATGTCTCGGATCTCAGGCCCAGGTAAGCCCCATATTCAAACAGGTCAGGATTAAAATCATATTCAAAAATGTCCGGTCTGAATCCGGCAATCAGACCGGTATAAAAATTGCCGAAGTACTTTTCTAACTGAAGGCCATCGATAGCGCCAAGCGATGATGCTTTATGATTGATACGTCTACCCAGGGTCAGAGAAGTACTTTCATTGGCTTCATACCTCAGGGACAAATTATAAACACGTAAAAAATTATTGTTCCGACCTGATGGCTGTGTACCGTCATTTAAATATTGGCGATAGTTAATATATGATTGGAAAGAGATTCTCGAGTTATTGATATGATCTGCATTCAGAGAAAATCTATACATCAGTCGATGCCTGTTTTCCTGCATTTCAGGCAATGAACTATATGAAGCTGCAGATATGCGGCCCCTTATCTTTTGTTCAAATTCCGGTACATTTTTATCCTGCTCATAATCAGGATATATGGTATCAATACTTTCAACAGGATCAATATTCAGATTTACTGAAGGTTCTTCATTCTCAGAAGTTGGGTTCTTGGTCTTAATCCATTTGAAAAACACCTGGTCATCTTTACTGACCTGACAGTCACCAATCCTCTGACAGACACAGGAAGATGATGATTTCTGACGGACAACAAGGCAAGATTTTAACTGACTTTCCCGGGATAATATCAATGTATCACCCGCATTGATAACAGAGGTACTTTCAAATTTTACATATACATTCTTTGAAGTCACATAAGACACGTGTCCACCAATCAATTCACTGTCTCCCTGCCCTGAACAAATACCGCAAAAGCCAAGAAATACAGTTAATTGTAATATGATTTTAAGGCAGCTTTCCATCATTTCTCCCCGATTGGATGACAAGCATAGCATGCTGAGCTCTCATATATATAGTCTGGTACACCATCATGATCATCATCGACTTCTATCTGATCATTGTGCTCATGACAGTCTATACAACTAAAACTTGTATAATCAGCATTGATATGACAATCCACACACAGACTCCATTCATTTTCATGCTTTCCAGAATAAATCGGGAAGTACATTCCATCATGATCAAAAGTTGATGGTACCCAGGCATCTTCTGTATGACAGTCCTCACATGTTGTCGGGAATTGGGCGGTTGCATGATCAGGATTCGTCGCATCATCATAATCAGTTTGATGGCACCCCACACAGGTATTGGGTGTATTATTGTAGTCTCCCATATGGCATAAATTGCAATCGTTTGCAATCAAGGAATGTGCACCATTCAATGGATAGTACATCGAGTGATCAAAAGTAGACGGTATCCAAGCATCTTCAGTATGACACTGGAGACAATCCGTGGGTAAATTTGCATCAACATGATCCGGGTTTGTTGTATCATTATAGTCATCAATATGACATCCAATACATGTATTTGGTGTATTGTTATAGTCTCCCATATGGCATGCAAAACAGTCATTGGCTATGACGGCATGTGCACCATTTAATACGTAATAGTTATCATGGATATCAAATGTGGCAGGCATCCAGTCAGGATCTGTGGTATGACAATCATCACAACTGACAGGAAGTCCTAAAGATTGATGATCGGGATTTGTACTCAAATTATAATCCGGAAGATGACATGCATCACAGGTATTTGGAGTATTGTTATAATCCCCGTTATGACATAAAGCACAGTCATCAGCAATATCAAGATGTGCTCCGGTTAATGGATAGTAATCATCATGTATAGCAAATGTGGCTGGCATCCAGCCCGGTTCAGTTG
>JAHHJO010000453.1:0-5893 GCA_018680275.1 Bacteroidia bacterium | reverse complement strand
GTATTAGGTGTTATTTGGCTTAAAATGTGTTAAAAAGTTTAGTTGCTTTCCTTAATGTCAATGCTGTGCCAAGAATGAATTAATACATGAATTAGTTCAAAAATGACAATTAACTGTCAGTTTATTCACCATATGTAATTCTGTAAATAGCATCAGCAAAATCATCACTTACGAGCATCGAACCATCCGGCAGCATCTCAATATCAACCGGTCTGCCCCATGCTTCATCTGTTTCTTCATTTAACCACCCATATGCAAAGGGTTCATAACTTGTGGATTGATAGTCTTCATCAAGACGAACGATTGAGACCTGGTAACCAATTTTTTTTGACCTGTTCCATGAGCCGTGTTCTGCAATAAAGGCCACATTATTCAGATAACTGCCTGGGAACATAGTAGAGGTATAAAACTCTATGCCAAGCGGCGCAACATGAGCTCCAAGGTTTTGTACCGGAGGAATAAATTCATCACATGATCTTTTGTCCCCAAAATCCGGATCTGGCGTATCACCCTGATGGCAATAAGGATATCCAAAGTGTTGATTCTTTCCGGTTGCCCGGTTCAATTCACATGCAGGCATGTCGTCTCCCATCCAGTCTCTTCCATTGTCTGTAAACCAAAGATCATTCGTTTCCGGGTGCCATGTAAAGCCAACCGTATTTCGAATTCCTTCATGCTCTATTCGAAAATCACTGCCATCCGGCTTTATGCTGGTAATGGAGTTGAATACCGGATCTACTGATTCACAAATATTACAGGGCGCTCCGACAGGAATATAAAGCCGATCATCCGGACCAAAAGCGATGTATTTCCAGCCATGATGACTGATGTCAGGATATTCATCGTAGATAACTTCCGGAGTCGGAGGGTTTTCAAGTTGTTCCTCAATATTTTCAAGCTTTAAAATTCTGCTCACTTCAGCGATATAAAGATCACCATCCCTGAATGCCACACCGTTTGGCATTTCTCCATCTTCAAAAAGTAGATATTTTTTATCTATCCTGAAGTCTCCATCAGTATCTTTTAATGCATAGACATTTCCTTCACCCCTGGTACCGACAAACAATGTACCTGAAGGGCTCAAAGTCATACTTCTGGCATTTTTTATTCCTGAAGCATACACTGAAATTTTAAAACCATCAGGTAATTTGATGCTTTCCAATGGCAGATTTTCATTTGTTGCTGAGCTGTCTTTCTGCGGCATATTAACCGGAGAGTTGCATGAAAATATTGTCGAAAGTAGAATCCAGATAATTGTGATACGCATTTTTGCTTTTAAAATTAACAATTATGCAATAAGTGGCGGATAGGGGATCAACGTCTTTTTTTACCTTTTCTTTTATGTTTCCTTTTTTTAGATTTTTCCTTCTGGGCAATTTCAAGTGAAAGCCTTCTGCCTTTCATATTTGTATTCTTAAATGCTTTGATAGCCATGTCTTCATATCCTTTTTCAAGCTCTATGAATGAATAGGATTTGAGCATTTCTATATTGCCAATGTCCACATTCTTGGCAGGCAGGATTTTGTTGACAAGGTCAATCAGAGATCTTTTCTGGTATTTATCCCGTGTCCCGATATTGAGAAAATATCGTGTATAGTTAAGCTCTGCTTTCCGACCTTTTCTGCTGTGTTCATCTCTCCTGGATTTTCGGGGACTTGCATTCAGGTCACCAGCTTGCTTGTAGTACTCAAAAGTTCTGTCAAACTCCAGGCTGATTACTTTTAAAAGAATTTCATTGATATTCAATTGACCAAATTTCTCTTCAAGGACTGGCATGAATTCATCAAGATTATGTTCCTCAGGATTTGCTGATTCCAGTCTGTTTAAATAATTATTGAGTTTGGCCTTGATGATTTCCTGGCTGGACGGAATTGGTGTTTTCTTGATTTCTTTTCCAAGAATCTGTTCAATGTATTTAATCTTCCTGATCTCTCCGGGTTCAATAATTATATATGATAATCCTTCCTTACCGGCACGACCTGTACGACCGCTTCGATGGATATAGGCTTCTCTTTCATCCGGCAGCCTGTAATTTATAACATGGGTTAAATTATTGACATCCAATCCTCTTGCGGCCACGTCGGTTGCAACAAGTATTTCTACTTGTTTGTCCCTGAACTTGTTCATAACAAGATCGCGTTGGGATTGCGTTAAATCTCCATTTAAAACATCTGCATTATATCCTTCACGGGAAAGCTTTGCAGCCACATCTGTCGTTTCTGCCCTGGTTCGGCAAAAAACAATGGAATAAATATTCGGGGATTCATCCAATAGTCTCTTTAAAGCTCTAAATCTGTTTGATCTGTCGGTAAGATAATACCTGTGTGTCACATTTTTGGCACCCTCGTTTTTCTTGCCTACCGTCAACTCCAGTGGATCCTTAAGGTATTTATTGGAAATCTTTCGAATCTCTGGCGGAAGTGTAGCAGAAAAAAGCAATACATTTCTTTCTTCAGGCATATGGGATAAAATGTAGTCGAGATCATCCTTGAATCCCATTGAAAGCATTTCGTCTGCTTCATCCAGGACCAGCCATTTGACATGCGATAAGTCCAGTTTTTTCCTGTTGATAAGATCTTTTGTTCTTCCTGGTGTTCCTACAACAATTTGCGGATGGTCTTTAAGTGCCTTGATTTGTTCGGAAATACTCGCACCTCCATATACAACAACATTCTCTATATCTTCCTGGTATTTTGAAAGGTCATATATGTCATTACTTATCTGTAGTGCCAATTCTCTGGTAGGACTCAGTACCAGGGCATGAATATCGTGGTCCCATGGATTTAGTGTATTTAAAATCGGTATGCTGAATGCTGCTGTTTTTCCTGTGCCTGTCTGGGCGAGTGCTATACAATCACATAATTCATCCTTGAATTGTGCCAATACTTTAGCCTGAATAGGGGTAGGCTTGTGAAAATGTAGATCATCGAGAGCCTGAAGGATTTCCGGTTTGAGGTGTGCTTCTTTAAAAGATTCCATAGTTGCGTGGTTTATGGAAGCTTTTACAGAGAGGAACTTCCAAAAAGTGAGTCAAAGGAAAGCATAATATTAACAGGAATCAAAAACAATTTTGAAACCGGAAAGAAAGATAGGTTCCGTAATTATAATTTATTCATCTTTGCGGCTAATTTTTTCAAATGGAGTCTATCAGAAATATTGCAATCATTGCCCACGTTGATCATGGAAAAACAACCCTGGTTGATAAAATCATTCATGCCTGTGAGACTTTGGATGACAGAAAGGATCATGGAGAGTTGATCCTGGATAATCAGGACCTTGAAAGAGAAAGAGGCATTACAATTACATCAAAGAATGTTGCAGTCAAATTCAATGATGTTAAAATCAATATCATCGATACTCCCGGACACGCAGATTTTGGAGGTGAAGTTGAAAGAGTACTGAGGATGGCAGACGGCGTCCTCCTGCTTGTAGATGCCTTTGAAGGGCCCATGCCTCAAACAAGATTTGTTTTGTCCAAAGCCATAGAAATCGGACTGAAACCTATTGTCGTCATCAATAAAGTTGATAAGGAAAACTGCAAACCTGAAGATGTACAAGGAGATGTATTCGACTTAATGTTCAACCTGGGAGCTACTGAAGATCAGATGGATTTTGTGACCTTGTTTGGAAGCTCCAAATATGGATGGATGAGTTATGATCATGAGGAAAGGACAAAGGATGTATTTCCCCTTTTACAAGCGGTTGTTGATGTTATTCCGGAAGCTCCATATTATCCTGGTACGCCACAGATGCAAATTACTTCACTGGATTATTCCAAATTCATAGGAAGGATTGCCATTGGCCGGATTTTCAGAGGAGATCTTGAAGTTGGAAAGGATTATAGTATCTGCAAAGCGGATGGTTTAACAAAAAAGGTCAGAATAAAAGAGCTGTTTGTCTTTGAAGGATTGGGAAAAACAAAGGTTAGTAAAGCAAGAAGCGGAGATATTTGCGCTATTGTTGGTCTGGATGATTTTGAAATCGGCGATACGATCGCTGACCTTGAAATGCCTGAACCTCTACCGCGTATCCAGGTGGATGAACCTACAATGAGTATGTTGTTTACAATAAACACTTCTCCCTTCTTTGGAAAAGAAGGTGAATATGTCACATCCAGGCATCTCAGAGACAGGCTTTATAAAGAGACAGAAAAAAACCTGGCATTAAGGGTTCAGGATACTGCTACTGAAGACAAGTTCAATGTATACGGAAGAGGTGTCCTCCATTTGTCAGTGCTTATTGAAACGATGAGAAGGGAAGGGTATGAGTTACAGGTAGGAAAACCTGAAGTTATCTTCAAGCAAATTGACGGCGTCAGATGTGAGCCGGTTGAATCGTTGGTTGTAGATGTTCCGGAAGAATATTCCGGAAAAGTGATAGAAATGGTTTCAGCCCGTAAAGGTGTTCTTAAAGTGATGGAGCCCAAAGGTGATGTTCAACACCTGGAATTTGAGGTGCCTTCCCGGGGTCTTATAGGACTAAGAAATAATATGTTGACCAGTACAGCCGGTCAGGCTGTCATGACTCATAGGTATATAGCTTATGAACCATTTAAGGGAGAGATTCCATCAAGGAATAAAGGTTCACTTGTATCAGGTGTAGAAGGCCAGGCCCTGGCATTTGCTATTGACAGGCTCCAGGATCGGGGTAAGTTTTTCATCGAACCCGGTGACAAGGTTTATAAAGGTCAGGTTATTGGTGAAAACACGAGGGATAATGATCTCGAAGTTAATGTGATAAAAGGCAAGAAGTTGACGAATATGAGATCCTCAGGGGCGGATGATGCCGCTAGAATTGCTCCTAAGATTGTCTTCAGCCTTGAGGAAGCTATGGAGTATATCCGGAATGACGAGTACCTGGAAGTAACCCCCAAGAGTCTTCGAATGAGAAAGATTTCCTGATCATTCAGTGTATAAAGGCACACCATCAAGATCGTGTGTAAGGATATCTGTCATATAGTCAAACCATGGCCTGACAGCTTTAAATGTTTTGACCAGTTCTTTCATAAACCCGGCTTCGGTAAGCTGTTTTGTATCCAGTTTTCTGACTGCAATGAACTGCTTGTATCTAAGAAGATCTGATGCCTCATGTTCCTTGTCATAACCTCTTGGAGTGTTTTTCAATTGCTCTCCTTCAATCTCACCAAACATATTTATAAATCTTTTTGATTTGAAGATTTTTCTCAATGGTTTAGAATCACTTGCAATATGGTCCCTGATTAATTTAAGATCTTTTGATTCCGGCCTCCAGAATCCACAAGCTATATGTGTTGTTTTGGGTTCTATTCTTAAATAATAACCTCCACGACGAAATGCTCCTGCCCGATTCATGGACATACTGTAATGCTGATTATATGGTGTCTTGTCCTTCGAGAACCTGACATCCCTGTATATCCTGAAAAGCTTGGTCTTTTCGATGTCATCTGATTTATTCATTTCCTTTTCCAGGTCAGCCAGGAATTCTTTCAGGTTTTGCTGTGCTGTCAGCCATTTTTCCTTATTTGTATTAAACCATTCCCTATTGTTGTTCTTGCTTAAGTTTTTAAGGAATTGTATTGTAGGTTTTTCTATCTGTGACATATCAGCTTTTTATGTAATTATGAATATATCAATTTAATGAAACATTTGAAAACTGCCGATCCCGGATAGTTAGATCCAGGATTATGCATTGAAAAGTGCCTATATCTTTAAATACAGGATACGGTTTTTATTATTGGTTTGACAACAACCATTAATTTGAAAAGATCATAATAAACCCCTGTACACTGAATAATTATTCATCCCGGGTTGGCTGCACACCAAAACCTATCGGATTGATTCCCATTTTTTCAGGAACATCATCATCAAAATCCTCCCATTCGATGACTTCACGCATAAATTGTCCTGTATAACGA